>SCTD01000209.1 GCA_004299215.1 Frankiales bacterium
CTGCCGCTGATCGGCGGCGGTCTGCTGCTCGGCACCCGTGCGATGCGCCGGCTCGTCCTGGCGGTGGTGGGCTGCCTGGTCTACGCGATCGCCGTCATGGGGCTCACGGTCGTCCGGCCGGGGGCGCTGGTCGTGGTCGTCATCACGGCCGGTGTCGCCTACGAGTTCGCCCGCTCGCGGGACGAGACGGGACTGGCCGGTGCCAGCGGGGACACCTTCCTGGTCGAGCTGCGCGACCGGCTGCAGCAGCAGGGCGAGCTCCCTCCCATGCCGGTTCCCTGGAGTGGCGAGACGATGCTCTGCCCGGCCGGGGGCGGGCCGTTCGCGGGTGACTTCGTCGTCTCCGCCCTCACCGACGACGGCTCCCGGCTCGAGCTCGCGCTGGTCGACGTCTCGGGGAAGGGCCTCGACGCCGGCACCCGCGCGCTGCTGCTCTCGGGAGCGCTCGGCGGGCTGCTGGGGTCGTTGCGGCCGGAGGAGTTCCTGCCGGCCGCCAACCGCTACGTCGACCGGCAGGACTGGGAGGAGGGCTTCGCCACCGCCGTGCACCTCGTCCTCGACCTGAGCGAGGGCACCTTCGCCGTGGAGTCCGCCGGCCATCCGCCGGTCGCCCACTTCGACGCCGGCAGCGGCCGCTGGTCCCTGCTCCCTGCCGAGGGCCTGGCGCTGGGACTGGTCCCCGAGGTGACCTACGCCCCGGTTGCCGGCCGGCTCGACGCGGGCGACGCCCTGCTGCTCTACACCGACGGGCTGGTCGAGGTGCCCGGCCGCGACCTCGCGCTCGGCATCGACAAGCTGCTCGGCGAGGCCGAGCGGCTGGTCCCCCAGGGCTTCGCCGGCGGCGCCGAGCTGCTGGTCAGCCGGATCGCCACCGGGGGCAGCGACGACCGCGGCCTCGTCCTCATCTGGCGTGCCTAGGTCGTACGCCGCTCGGCCAGCCGGGCGACGGGCCTGCGGTCGGCCGCGAGCTCGGCCGGGCGGTCCCGGAGCACGGACAGCGCGTTGAGGTAGTCGGCCCGGCGGACCAGCACCTGGCCGAGCGAGGTGAGGTGCGGCGTCTCCTCCTGGGTGTCGATCAGCCGGAAGCCGGCCTCCAGCACCCGGGCGCAGAGCTCGACCAGGGCGACCTTGGACGCGTCGGTCTCGCGGTGGAACATCGACTCGCCGCAGAACACCGAGCCCACCAGCACCCCGTAGAGCCCGCCGACCAGGCGGTCGCCGTCCCACACCTCCACGCTGTGGGCGCCGCCGCTGCGGTGCAGCTCGCCGTACCCCTCCTGCATCCGGGCGGTGATCCAGGTCCCCTCCGCGCGCTCCGCGCAGGCCGCGACGACCTCGTCGAAGGCGGTGTCGAGGGTGGTCTCCCAGCCGCACCGGCGCATCCGGGCCCGCAGCGACCGGTGCACCACGACCTCGTCGGCCAGCAGCACCGCCCGCGGGTCCGGCGAGCACCAGGGCACCAGGCCGTCGTCGCCGGGCAGCAGGGGGACGAGCCCGCGCCGGACCAGCCGGCGGGCCTGCCGGTCGAGGGCGTTCACGTGCTCCCCGGAGGACGGCCAGGGGAAGCAACCGGCCCGGTAGCCCGCCAGCAGGCTGGTCGCGTCCAGCGTCCCGCCGAGCGCGACCAGGCTGCGCGGCGCGCCGGCCACGTCCAGCTCGGCGAACGGGTCGGCTGGGTTCGCCACGGCCGAAGCCTAAGCCGCGACAGGAACCACTCGACCAGGTCAAAAGTCCCCGTCGGGACCCTCCCGGCCATACATTGACCGAGCCGCGCGCAGGTTCCTGGGGCGGCGATGCCCGGAGGTGGGATGTCCAGCGAGACGATCTCGAAGAAGCGCACGCCTACCGGCGGTGACAAGGACCTGCTCGACGTGCTTGCGGTGCTCACCGCGCTCGTCGACGGGGACTTCTCTGCGCGGGCGGAGACGCGGGACGGGCTGGCCGGTCAGGTCGTCGAGCGGGTCAACGAGCTGGCCGCCCTGCAGGAGCGGCGCACCCGCGAGCTCGTGCGCGCCAGCCGCGTCATCGGCCGTGAGGGCCGGATGACCGAGCGCCTCGACGAGGTGCGGGCCGAGGGCGACTGGTCCACCGGTGCCGCTGCCGTCAACAGCCTCATCGACGACCTGGTCCGCCCGACCACCGAGGTCGCGCGCGTCATCGCGGCCGTCGCCGAGGGCGACCTGTCCCAGCAGATGGCGCTCGACATCGCCGGCCAGCCGGTCAAAGGCGAGTTCCTGCGCATCGGCACCACCGTCAACACCATGGTCGACCAGCTGTCGTCGTTCGCCGACGAGGTGACCCGCGTCGCCCGCGAGGTCGGCACCGACGGCCGGCTCGGCGGCCAGGCCCAGGTGAAGGGCGTCTCCGGCACCTGGCGCGACCTCACCGACTCCGTCAACTCGATGGCGTCCAACCTGACCGACCAGGTCCGCAACATCGCCCAGGTGGCGACCGCGGTCGCCAAGGGCGACCTGAGCCAGAAGATCACCGTCGACGCGCGCGGTGAGATCGCGACGCTCGCCGAGACCATCAACACGATGGTCGACCAGCTGTCGTCGTTCGCCGACGAGGTCACCCGCGTCGCCCGCGAGGTCGGCACCGAGGGCAACCTCGGTGGCCAGGCGCAGGTGAAGGGCGTCTCCGGCACCTGGAAGGACCTCACCG
>SCTD01000210.1 GCA_004299215.1 Frankiales bacterium
AGCCTCGAGGGGGTCTTCCCATTCGGCCTCGTGTCTGGCCGGTGTGCTCCTCGCGAGGCAGCGCCGGCCGAGGCCCTCGTCCTTGGCGTCTACCCATCGGCCCTGCATGTCCGGTGGACCCCGCCGCCGGGTCATGAGGGGGTTCGGGCCCTAGCCGTAGCGCCAGAACCCTGGCCCTTCTGGGACGGCAACGACCAGGCGGAGCGGGTGGCGGCGTGGCGGGATCTCGTCGGCTGGGAGTCGGATTGGGGGAGTGCGGATCCAGCTGGACGTGTGAACGGCAGTTCCGGCCTGGCGGTGCGCCAGCGGATCCTCGAACCCCTGAGGCTGACTTTCGACGACGTCTGGCTCACCGACGCACTGCCGTTCTTCCACGTTCACCGTGGCCGCGGAACTCAGGGCGCTGCGATGTCGGAACGCTACGACCGCTTCGCGTCGGCCCGCGGCCTTCCGCTTCACGATCTACCAGATCGCCCCACGCCCACTGCCCTCGTGACCCGCGCGATAGCGGAGGAAGCGCAACGTCTGCGCGACGAGCTGATGCCGCTCAGCGAATTTCCCCAGGGTTGCTTATCGAACTTCCCCACCCTGGGCGGTCGTGAAGGTAGCGCGTCAGGGTCGTGGGTGTACCGCCTTGCGCAGCGTGTTGGCGCGGGCGTGGTGGCTGCGTAGTCGGTAGCTGTCGCCGTCGAGGTGCATGACGACGCTGCGGTCCAGGAGACGGTCGAGCATGGCGGCGGCGACCATCTCGTCGCCCAGGACGTTGCCCCAGCTGCTGATCCCGCGGTTGGTCGTTAGGACGATGCTGGTCTTGAGGTGGCGTTGGCTGACGACCTGGAACAGTGCCGCGGCGGCGTCGGCGGGCAGCGGGAGGTAGCCGAGCTCATCGATCACGAGCAGCGTCGGGCCGGCGAAGAACCGCATGGTGGTGGCCCAGCGACCTTCGATCGCGGCGCGGTGGCAGCGCGCCGCGAGGTCAGCCGCGGTGGTGAAGTAGGTCCGGTAGCCGGCCTCCGCGGCCTTGCGGGCGAGCCCGACGGCGATGTGGGTCTTCCCGACGCCCGGTGGTCCGATGAGCAGCACGTTCGCTGCCTGCTCGATGAAGCGCAGCGACGCCAGGTCGGTGATCAGGGCGCGGTCCAGGTTGGGGCTGGCGTCGTAGTCCAGGTCCTCCAGGGTCCAGGGCGCGGGCAGGCTCGCGAACCGCAGCCGCCCGGTGAGCCGGCGCTCCTCGGTGGCACGGACTTCAGCGTCCAGGAGCCGCTCGAGCAGTGCCGTCGGTGACAAGCCCTCGATGCGGGCGGCGTCCAGGACCTCGGGCAGGACCTCGGCGGCGGTGGGGAGCTTGAGGTAGGCCAGGTGCGCTCGCAGCCGCTGATAGGACGCGGCCTGGTCGGCCGTGCTCGGTGTCGGGTCGGTGACCGCTCGGGTCGTGTTGGCGGTCATGGTGCGACCCGTCGGTTCTCGGCCGCGTCGGCGTAGCGGCGCAGGTCGACCACGACCTCATGGTCCGGGGGCGGGTGGCTTCGGTTGCTGCTCAGGTGTTCTGCTTCGGCAAGGGCGGCGGGCGTCGGTGGCCGGCGGGCCTTGCGGTGACACGGCTTGCCGGTCGTGAACGCCGCCAGGACCGCAGTCTCCAGCGCGGTGACGTGGACGGTGTCGCGGACCATCACCCCGGCGCCGTCGGGTTCACGGCGGTGCCGCGCCAGGACCGTCCCGCTCGCGGTCGCGACGTCCAGGGTCAGCTCCCCGAGGCGGTGCGTGAGGGTGAGGGTCGTGCCCGCCAGTCCTGGTGGGACGGAGTAGTGGTTGCCGCGGAACGCGACCAGCGCCTGACTGCTCACGACCCTGGTGACGGCGAGGGTCGCGGGGAACGCCGGTGGCAGCGGCGCGAGCAGCAGTGCCTCCGCGGTGGCGAGCTCTCCGACGGTGGTCTTGATCCCGTCGCGCTTGCGGACCCGGCTGTCGCTCTTGCGGGCTCCGAACGCGTCCAGCGAGGCTTGGGCTTGAGCCATCGTGAAGTCGTCCGGGACGGTCCGCCACCAGCGCTGCGCGGCACTGTCGTTGGCCTTCTCCACGCTGCCTTTGCGGTTGCCGTGCCGCGGAGGACATAGCTTCACGTGGACGCCGTAGTGCTTCGCGACCGCGGCGAACGTCGCGGTGACCCGGCCGGTGTTGGGGCTCGCGACCGTGGCCATCCGGTCGAACCGCCACTGCTTCGTCAGGCCGCCGAGCCGACCGGCCACGACGTGCAGGCCCTCGACGAGGTGCGCGTGGTCCTCGGCGTCGGCGAGGTAGCCGCGCCACTTTCCCGAGGACGGCAGCGCCCCCACCAGCAGATGCGCACCGCCGGGCAGGCCCCAGTGCGCCGGTGGGTCGGGGAGCTCGAGCCAGTCCCACTGCGTCTCCTCACCCGGCGGGTGCGCGATCACGGTGTGGTCGCGGCCCTTGCTGCTCGCGCAGGGTTCGCAGTGCGGACGAACCCGATGTGCGCGCAGGTCGCGGGTGAAGCTCGGATAGGAACGGTCGAACCCCAGCTCGGTGACCTCGTCGAACAAGGTCGTGGCCCACACGTGCGGGTCGTCCTTCAACCGCTGGGTGCAGTAGCCGGCGTACGCCTCGAACGGGTCCGGAACCGTGCTGAGGCGCTGCCCGGCGACGCGGTCGCCGTTTATGTAGGCGCGGATGGTCGTGCGGTCATGACCGAGGTGCCGAGCGATCGCGCTGATCGTCCAGCCCTGTCGGTGGAGCGCGTGAGCGTCCACATCGTCCTCCTGTGTGAGCATCCGTGCGGGACTCCTTCGAGGAGTTGGTGGAGGTCAGAGACCGCCACCCTCGAAGGAGTCCCGCCCAGCGCGGCGACGCCACGCTGGAGGTGCCCGAGGTGGGGACTTTCAGTGAGCAGGTCTGGGGAGATTCAGATGAGCGCCATCAGAGGTGCGGCTGTTGCGTCAGACGAGGAGCCGGCAAGAGAACGGCTGTCATCAGAGGTGCCATGACTGGCCGCACGGCCATCAGAAGCCGCACCAGTTGCCAAGCCCGCGACTACCTCCCATCGGTGCTGGACGTCCCTCACCCGGTCTGCCGCGACCTCAGCAGACTCTCAGGGGGTGGGAAAATGCGGGTCTCTGTCGACAACCCACTGTTCGTGGCGGGGGTGCTGTGTCTCGCCTGTGCACCGTGGTCATGGACTGACGACGGGATCAGGTGGTCTTCCCGGTGTTGGTTGCCATCGGGCTCTGGCGGCTGAGTCGAGGCAAGGGCAGGCTGTGGCTGGCGATGACGGCCACCGTCTTCGGCCTGGTGCTCCTTCCGTGGACGTGGGCTGCCTTGACCGGAGGGGACAACCCGGCCAACGCCGAGAGAGACGTCAACTCCGTGCAGTGGCCGTCACCCTGTTCCTGGTGCCCTTGGTGACCTCAGCGCTGGGCTGGGTGGCGTGGCGAAGCCAGCGCGAGCAGGTGTCGCAGTCCGCGAGATAGCTGCGCCGCGAGAACATGCCGATACCGTCGCCGCCGTGACCCGAGGCCGATGGTTGGTGGTGCTAGCCGTGCTGTTGCTTTCCCTCGCCGCGTACGGCATCTACGACTGGACCCGCCCGTGCACCGGAGGACCCGTCACGCAGTTCGTGAAGTCAGTCGCCGCCGGCGGGTCGTTCACGGTGCGGTGCGCCGGGTAGGTGCCACGTCCCGAGGGTGCTGGGCCAGTTCCAGGCCGCCGTTCGGCGGCTACCGAGCGCTGGCGTGTCCCGCCGCGGAGCACGAGCAGGCTGCGGATCCGCTCCACCCCGCGAGGACCTGTGGACGAGCCGCGACAGCCTGCCCGGTGCACATCTCGTGACGATTGCTCTCGCACCATGAGCACGCGCTGCGCCCTGCGCTCGGCGTCGGCGCTGCAGGAACGCCCCGGGCGACGAAGCCCATGAAGGCAGACGCCGCTGCGAAGACCAGTCCGGTGACTGCGATCCCGACTCGGCCCTCGACCATGGCGACCCCTGCCGCGATCAGGCCGGCAACGGCGACGGCAAACCAGACGGGCGTCAGGGCAGGGTGCAGCCCGGACAGCGCGTTGAAGGCGAAGCCGCGGGTGGTGTCGGACCGACCCAGGACCGCATCGTCGATGCGCCTCGCTCTGTCCAAGATGCCCACTCGCCGGACGGTACTCGTGCCCGGTGCTCACGTCTGCGTAGGTGCCTGGTTTCCCTTGACGTAGTAGTCCCACATCGCCCACACGACGAGCGCCGACACCACCACGCACAGCCCGACGGCAATGGCAGAGAGCACGAGCGCAAGCACGCGCAAACGGTACGCCGCACTTTCTGGGCGTGGCGATGCGGCGCCACTCTGCTGGGGCCGGTTGTCACAGAGGTGGCGGTAGGGCCCGCCTGGAAGCAGCCGGCCGGCGGGTCGCGCCTGGTGGGCCGGCCGCGTGGTCGAGGTCGCCGTGGACACGGGGTCGTGGCTGGGACTTGTCTTCTCCGAGTGCCGGAGCCGACACCACCTGGACCCACGACCTGCACGACCGACCGAACCGGGCGGCTGAGGCGATGCAGGGACACGACCCCCTCCCGTCGAACCTGACGAGATGCGACTGTCCCGGGTCCTCGTCGTCAGCCTGAGCGCCCTCCTCATCGGCGGATCCGTCACACCGACCGGCGCGGCGCCGAAGAGCAGCGTGCCGAACCCCACCGTGACCGGCCCGGTCCCGAGCACCCAGGGCAGCCACGGCCGCCCGCAGACGGACTCCGCGTTCGACCTCCGGCCGTACGGCTTCGTGGAGGAGGAGTACTTCGTCTCCGGGACCGCGAAGACCTACACCGCGCGCCCGACCACCGCCGACTACACGACCCGGATGCTCGTCCGCCGGCCGGCCGACCCGAAGGACTTCAACGGCACCGTCATCGTCGAGTGGAACAACGTCACCGCGCAGCACGACCAGTCGCCGGACTACTTCTGGTCCTACCCGATGGTCCTGCGCGAGGGGTTCGCCTACGTCGTCGTCAGCGCGCAGGCCGCCGGCATCTGCTGCGCCCCGCCGCTCGCGCTGCAGGTCATCGACAGCGGGCGCTACGAGGACCTCAGCCATCCCGGTGACGACTACAGCTTCGACATGTTCAGCCAGGTCGTGCAGTCGTTGCGCAGCCCGCAGGGCGTCGACCCGATGGGTGGCCTCAAGGTCAGGCGCGCCCTGGCATCGGGGCACTCCCAGTCCGCGAGCCGGCTGCACAGCTACGTCACCACGGTGCAGGCCGACGCCGGCGTCATCGACGGCTTCTTCATCGACGGCGGTGGCGCGCAGTCCTTCCCGGCCGAGCCGCTGGTCCCCGTCGTGCACGTGCGCGAGCAGGGCTGGCAGCCCTCGCCTGTGACGCCGAACGTCGACCGGAACTACCGGCTCTGGGAGGTCGCCGGCGCGACGCACGCCGACTACTGGTTGCTCCGCCAGCAGTTCGACAACCCGGAGCGGCTCGTGCCGCAGCAACCGCAGTTCGGGCCCGGCTGGCGCGAGCAGGAGGAGGACATCAGCGGCAACTACGGGTACGACGTGGAGCCCCGGCAGACGACCTGCCCGGTCGGCGGCGGGATGTTCCCGAAGCGCTACGCCGTGAGCGCCGGACTCAAGCGGCTCGACGAGTGGGTCCGCACCGGTACTCCGGCCCCTCGCGTCCCGCGGCTCGAGTTCGACGCCGATGGCCGGGTCTCCCTCGACGAGCACGGCAACGGCAAGGGGGGCCTGCGGCTGCCCCCGATCGACGTCCCCGTCGCGTCCTACGCCGCCGGCGCCTGCCAGCTCTTCGGCGTCACGATCCCGCTCCCGCCGACCACGCTGCGAGAGCTCTACCCGACCCACGACGTCTACGTCGCGAAGATGCAGGCCGCGACCGACAAGGCGGTCGCGGCGGGCATCCTGCTGCCCGCGGACGCCGCCGACCTGATGGCGCGCGCGGAGCGCTCCTCGATCCCGAGCCAGGGGATCCGCTCACCGCTGCCGACCCACCTGGTGCCCGAACCGGTGTAGCCCGGCAGGAGTCGCGGGCCGGGTGTCGAAGTCCCCCGCATGCGCCGCCTCGCCCTCGCCGCCACCGCTGTCTGCCTGATGGCCGCCGCAGCTCCCTCGGGCGCTGCGCCCGCTGTCACCCCGCCCGAGCCCGGTCCGGGCTACGTGAAGACGTCCAACGTCACGCACGTCGCGACGCTCCCGCTCGACACCGACTCCATCGGCGGCCGGGTGCTGGGCAAGGACTTCTTCCTGCGCACCGGCAAGGGCATCACGATCTACGACACCTCGAACCCCGACCTGCCGGTGCCCAAGGGGTTCGTCGCGGTCCCGCAGACGCCGAACCAGGAGCGCGAGGACGTCGACACCAACGGCGAGATCCTCGTGACCGGCCAGGCCTACACCGGTCTGCTGCACGTCGTCGACGTCCGCAACCGCACGACCCCCACGATCCTCGCCACGCTCACCGGCGCCGGCGACCACACCAACACCTGCGTGCTGCGCTGCACCTTCGTCTACGGCAGCGAGGGCACCGTCACCGATCTCCGCGATCCGGCAGCCCCGAAGCTCGCGCCCGTCAACTGGCTGCGTGAGCTGGACGTCCGCGGGTCCCACGACCTCACCGAGGTCAAGCCCGGCCTGCTCGTGGCGGCCTCGAACCCGGTGACCTACATCGACGCGCGCAACCCGCTGGCGCCCAGGCTGCTGGCCCGCGGGCCGCTGCCGGACGACCGCTACACCCACGGCATGTCCTGGCCGCGCGGCGGCCAGGACCGGTTCGTCCTCGGCGGCAGCGAGTCCGGCTACGGCTGCCTGACCCCCGAGGACGGCACCTTCTTCGTGCACGACACGAGGCGCACGAAGAAGGACGACGAGGGTGTGCCCAACTGGACCCGCACCGGCGACTACACGATCTCTGCCGGCCTGCCGACCGAGGGGAAGGCGCCGACCTCGGAGCTGTGCGGCCACTGGTTCGACCCGCACCCCTCCTTCAAGGACGGCGGGCTGGTGGCCATGGCCTGGTACGGCTTCGGCGTCCGCTTCCTCGAGGTGACCAGGAAGGGCGCCGTCGAGGAGCGGGGCTTCTGGCAGCCGCTCCCCGGGCAGTCGAGCGCCGTCTACTGGGTCAGCCCCGACACGGTGTGGGTCACCGACTACACCGCCCGCGGCATCGACGTGCTGCGCTTCGACGCCGGCAAGCCGGCGCAGCGCGACCAGCGCCACCCGGGCGTCTTCCGTCCGGCGCAGGCCGACGACGAGGTGCGAGCCCGGCTGGCCGGTCGCGGACCGGAGCACGCCGCGGCGCACCACACGGAGGACGGCTCGCTGAGCGAGCTCGCCAGTCGCTGGGTCTGCCGGCCCTAGCGACGCTCGAGGTTGTGGAAGAACGCCTTCTGCTGCACGCGCGCCGCGAAGCGCCACCCGGCGGGGGTGCGCACAAGAGCGTCGTCGTACCAGAGCCCGACGAAGAACACGTGCTCGCCGTCGACGACCATCGGGTTGAAGCAGATGCTCCGCGACGTCGCCCGGTCGCCGTCGACGACGACCGTCGGCAGGCCCATCACGTGCTGCGTGCCCGCGAAGCCGGTCAGCACCTTGGCGTTGAACTCCTGGTGGTCCGCGACGCTGCCGCAGATGCCGCCGGTGGCGGAGAAGTCGAGCACCGCGTCAGCCGTGAACAGCGCGGGCATCTCCGCCCACGCGCCCCGGTCGACGACGGTGCTGTAGCGCGCCAGCAGGTCGAGGATCTCGACCCGGTCGGCGACCTCCTGCGGCGTCACGGCGACGTCGGGGACAGGCGGCGGACCACCGTCTCGACCATCGGTGCCACCTGGATCGTCGCGTAGTCGATGAAGTGCGAGGTCTCCTCGACGACCCTCCGCTGGTTGGCGCGGAGCTGGTCGATGTCCCCGCCGGAGACGTAGAACCGGTGCAGGTCGAGGAAGTCCCGCACGTCCGGCGACGCCTCGGTCACGATGCCGCGGTAACGCGGCGCACCGTCGGTGAGCGCACGGACGACCTCGTTGCGCACGTAGGACGCGAACGGGTGGCACTCCGCCGTCGTGATCCGGTGCAGCTCGTGCCAGTAGTGGAAGAAGACCTTCTCGTCCGCGCCCTCCGGCTTGTCGAGCAGCGTGACGATCGACAGCCCGGGAGAGGGCTCCCCCGCCGCCCACGTCATGACGTCGCCGTAGGGCTGCGGCACCGACTCGCTCACGAGGTACGACGCGCGCTCCGCAGCCGGAGCGGTCACCAGCAGCTGCTCCAGCTCGGGGGCGTCCTGGTAGCTGTCCCGCCACACCGACACCAGCCCGGCCAGCAGCCGGCCGTCACGCCCCCCGCCGTGCCGCAGGGCGCTGTGCGCCGGGTCGGCGGACTCGACGTGCACGGTCGCGGCGCGGACCCCCGGGTTGCCCTGCAGCGCAGGCACCAGCTCGTCGGCTGCCCAGGACGGCAGCGAGCCCGGATCGCTGTCGGCCGTACGCCACAGGGCAGTGCACACCTTCTCCACCCGGCGGACGCTAACGCACCCCGTCGCGCGGAACAAGAACCTGTTCTAGTCTGAGCGCCATGACGCGACCGGTGTGCGTGGTGACGGGGGCGAGCGCGGGGATCGGCGCCGCCGCCGTGGTGGAGATCGCCCGACGCGGCTACGACGTGGCCCTCACCGGGCGCAGCGCCGAGCGGCTCGAGGAGGTCGCGGAGCGGTGCCGCGCCGCGGGTGCGACCGCCCGCACGTACGCCGTCGACGTGGCCGAGCTGGACGCGGTCCGCGACCTGGCCAAGCAGCTGCTCACCGACTGGCCGCGCATCGACGTGCTGCTCAACAACGCCGCGCTCGTGACGCAGCGCCGGCACCTCACGCCCGACGGCCACGAGCAGGTCTTCGCCGTGAACCACCTGGCGCCCTACCTGCTCACCCGGCTGCTGCAGGAGCGGCTCGTCCAGAGCGCACCGTCGCGGGTCGTGATCGTCGCGAGCGACGCCTACACGTTCGACCACCTCGACCCCGACGACTACATGAGCAGCACGCGCTGGAACCCGATGAAGGTCTACGGCCGCAGCAAGCTGTGCAACCTGCTCTTCGCCGCCGAGCTGCAGCGCCGGCTGGACGGCACCGGTGTCGCGGTCAGTACCGTGCACCCGGGTTTCGTGTCCACCTCGCTCGGCCGTGACAACCGCATCGCCGCCGTCGCGCTGAAGCTCATCAGGCCCTTCATCCGCACGCCGGAGAAGGGCGCGCGCACCCCGGTCTCCCTCGCCACGGAACCGCTCGGAGCGACCGGCGGTGCGCGCTTCCACGTCGACGGCAAGGTGGTCGACCTCGACCCCCGCGCCACCGATCCGGTCATGGCGAAGCGGCTGTGGGACGACAGCGCCCGGCTGGTGGGTCTCGAGCCGTGAGCCTCGAGACAGAGGTCGAGCAGGCCTTCCACGCCTGCTGGACGACTGGCAGCGTGAACGAGGACTGGGCCGCCTGGCCGGACCACCTCACCGAGGACGTGCACTACGTCGAGCGCCACTTCGGCACCATGCACGGCCGCGACGCGGTCCGCGCCTGGATCACCGACCTGATGGTCGTGCGCGCCGACGTGCACGCGGTGCTGGAGTGGTACGTCGTGAAGGGTCGCCGGGTGATCCTGTCCATGCAGAACCGCTACTACGCAGCCGATCCCGCGCAGCCGCACATCGACTTCGCCGGCCTCACCGTGCTCGAGTACGCCGGCGACGGGCTCTTCGGCTACGAGGAGGACTACTGGGACCTCGCCGGTGCCAGGACGGCGTACGAGCGCTTCACCGCCGAGGTGGAGCGCGTCGGCGGGCGGGGCCTGGAGGACGGCCGGCTCGAGCAGCTGCAGGCCGAGCGGCGGGCTGCGACCGAGGCGGTCTTCGCCCGCGGCGGCTGAGGCCGGCTACACCAGGTCGGCGAGCTGCTTCATGACCGCCGGGTCCTGGACGCCGCCGAGCAGCAGGGTGGTGACCGGGGACTGCCGCCACAGCTCGAGCCGCTCGGCGATCCGCTCGATCGGGCCGCACAGCGCGATGCCGTCGCACAGCTCGTCCGGAACGGCCTTGACCGCCCCGTCGCGGTCGCCGGCGAGGAACAGGTCCTGCACCTTGTGCGCCGCCTCCTCGAAGCCGAAGCGGGAGACGACGTCGAGGTGGAAGTTCTTGTCCTTGGCGCCCATGCCCCCGATGTAGAACGCCATCGTGAGCTTCACCCAGTCGATCGCCGCCTGCACGTCGTCGTCGACGACGACGGTCACCGGGCAGGCGACCTCGAACCCCGGCTTGGCCGTCGCGAGCGCGTCGGCGTAGACCGCCGGGGCGTTCTCGACGTGGAAGAAGATGGGCAGCCAGCCGTCGGCGATCTCGCAGGCGAGCGCGACGTTCTTCGGTCCCTCGGCGCCGAGGAAGACCGGGATCTCCGGGCGCAGCGGGTGGCAGTTCGCCTTGAGCGGCTTGCCCAGTCCGGTGCCCCCCGGGTAGGGCAGCGGGTAGTGCTCGCCGTCGCTGGTGACCGGCCCCTCGCGCCGCCAGATGTCCCGGCAGATCTGGACGTACTCCCGGGTGCGGGCGAGCGGCTTCGGGAAGGGCACGCCGTACCACCCCTCGACGACCTGCGGGCCGCTGACGCCGAGGCCGAGCTGCAGCCGCCCGCCCGAGAGCCGGTCGAGCGTCAGCGCCGTCATCGCGGTCGCGGCGGGCGTGCGCGCCGACAGCTGCACGAGGCCGGTGGAGAGCTTGATGCGCGAGGTGTGCGAGCCGAGCCAGGCGAGCGGCGTGAAGGCGTCGCTGCCGTACGACTCGGCGGTCCAGACGCTGTCGAACCCGCAGTCCTCGGCGGCCTGGGCGGCGGCGATCTGCTCACCCGGCTGCGGGCCCTGACCGGTCCAGTAGCCGAGCATCAGCCCGAGCTTGAGGTCGCTCATCGCGCGTCCTCCCGCGGCAGGCCGAGGATGCGCTCCCCGACGACGTTCTTGAGCACCTCGCTGGTGCCGCCGGCGATGGTCAGGCAGCGGGTGTTCAGCATCGTGTGCGCGAGCTTCGCGGTCCCGGGGTCCGAGAGGTCCAGCCCGTCGGCCCCGCACAGCTCGAAGCGGAGCTCGGCGGCGTCCTGCTGGTGCCGCATGCCGACCAGCTTGCGCACGCTGCTCGCCGGGCCGGGCTCGGCACCGGAGAGCTGGCGCAGCGTGGTGCGGAAGCCGAGCAGCGCCTGCCCGTGCGCCTCGCAGACGAGGTGCCCGACGCGGTCGCGGAGGACTCCGTCACCGCCGAAGCCGCCCAGAGCCGCGACGTCGGCGAGCACGTCCTCGACGCCGCGGCCGAAGGGCGAGCCGGAGCTCATCGCGACCCGCTCGTTGGCGAGCGTCGTGCGCGCCAGCGGCCAGCCGCCGCCGACCTCGCCGACGAGGCAGTCGTCCGGCACGAACACGTCGTCGAGGAAGACCTCGTTGAAGGCGGCGTGCCCGGTCAGCTCGCGCAGCGGCCGCACGTCCACGCCGGACGTCGTCATGTCCAGCAGGAGGTACGTGATGCCCTTGTGGCGATCCGGTCCCTTGCCGGTGCCGCTGGTGCGCACCAGGAGGATCGCCCAGTCCGCGACCTGCGCCATGGAGGTCCAGACCTTCTGTCCGTTGACCTTCCAGCCGCCCTCGACCTTCTCGGCGCGGGTCTGCAGCGCGGCGAGGTCGGAGCCGGCGCCGGGCTCGCTGAACATCTGGCACCACACGATCTCGCCGTGCAGCGTCGGGCGCACGAAGCGCTCCTGCTGCTCGGGGGTGCCGTGGGCGACGATCGTGGGCGCGGCCCAGCCGCCGATGATGAGGTCGGGCCGCTTCACCCCGGCGGCGGCGAACTCCTCGTCGATGACGAGCTGCTCGACGGCGTTCGCGTCGCGGCCCCACGGGGCCGGCCAGTGCGGCACGAGGTAGCCGGCGTCCGCGATGGCCCGGCGGTCCTGCGGGTCGATGCCGGCGAGGAACTCCCGCACGGACTCGCGAAGCGGCGCGGTGTCCGCACCCAGCTCCAGGTCGAGCTGACGACGGGCGCCGCCGAGCGCCAGGTCCGCGGAACGCCCGCGCCACGCGGCCGGGTCGCCGACGAGCGCCCGCAGCGACAGCGCGCGCTTGAGCACGATGTGCGCGTCGTGCTCCCAGGTGTAGCCGATGCCGCCGAGCACCTGCAGCGCGTCCTTGGCATTGTCGAGCGCCGCCTGCACCGCGGTCGCGACGGCGATCGAGATGGTGAGCTCGGTCTCCGGCGAGAGCGGCTCGTCCAGCGCGCGGGCGGCGTCCCAGGCGGTGGCCCGGGCCTGCTCGGCGCGGACCAGCATGTCGGCGCACTTGTGCTTGATGCCCTGGAAGACGCCGATCGGACGGCCGAACTGCTCGCGGGTCTTGGCGTAGCCCACCGCCGTCTCGAGCGCCCAGCCGGCGATGCCGGCCGCCTCGGCCGCGACGACGGCGGCGGAGAGCGTGCGCACCGCGTCAGCGGTCAGCCCGTCCAGCACCCGCTGCTGCGGGACGACGACGTCCTGCAGCGAGACCTCGGCCGGCCGCCGGGTGGCGTCGAGCCCCGACAGCGGCGTGACCGTCGTGCTCGCCGCCTCGACGACGAACCACGTGTCACCGGCGCCGAGCACGAGCAGGTCGGCCAGCCCCGCGCCGACCACGGGTCGGACCGTCCCGGTCACCGTCAGGCCGTCGTCGGTGCCCGTCGCGACGAGCTCGCCCGGGACGAGGGCGACGGCCGCGGTCGTCGAGCCGTCCGCGAGGCCCGGAAGCAGCTCCTTGGCCGCCGTCCCGCCCGCTCGGGTGATCAGCAGGCTCGCGAGCACCGTCGGCAGCGCAGGCCCGTGCGCGAGCGATCGGGCGAGCTCCTCGACCGACACGGCGAGCTCCACGCCGCCCGCACCCGAACCGCCGAGCTCCTCCGGGACGTGCAGCCCGAGCAGTCCCTGCTCGGCCAGCCCGGGCCACCAGGACGGCCGGCACTCCGGGCCCTCGAGCGCCTCCCGGGCGGCCGCGCGGACCCCGGCCCGGTCGGCCCAGCCCCGGATCGCGGCAGCCAGCGCCTCGTGGTCCTCGCTCACACCGATGGCCATCGCGGACCGCCTCCTGCTCGACTCGATGCGGCATACTAGAACAGGTTCTTGTTCCTGTGCAGTTTCCCCCTGTGCGCGTGACGCGTCTGACAGGGGGAACGAGCTAGAACCGGTGCTACTTTCTGGCCCAACGAAGCGCGGGAGGCAGACGGCATGGCGATGGCCGGCACGAGCACGACGACCGCGGAGGTCGAGACCGCGGCGCAGCGCGACCGTCGCTCCCGCATCGTGCAGGCAGCCCTGGCACTGGCCAGCCGCGGCGGCTACGAGGACGTCCAGATGCGCGAGGTCGCCGAGCGCTCCGGCGTCGCCCTCGGCACGCTCTACCGCTACTTCCCGTCCAAGGTGCACCTGCTGGTCAACGCGATGGCGCACGACCTCGAGCGGATGAGCAGCCGGCTGCAGCGCCGCACCATCCCGGGCGAGACGGCGACGGAGCGCGTCGAGTGGGTGCTGGAGAAGGCGACCCGCTCGCTGCAGAAGGATCCCAACCTCACCGAGGCGATGATCCGGGCCATGATGGCGGCCGACGCCAGCGTCGCCGTCGAGGTCGCCGCCGTCCGGTCGCAGATGAGCGGCATGATCACCGCCGCCATCCGCGGTGACGGGCCCGAGGGCCCCGACGACGCGGAGTACGCCGGCGTCCTGCAGGACGTGTGGTTCGCCCGCCAGATCGCCTGGCTGGGCGGCCGGATCAGCAGCGCCGACGTGTGGCGTGACATCGAGTCGGCGATCCGGCTCGTGCTGCGCGAGCACGCCTGACGCGCTGCCTCCCTAGTCCGGGAAGCCCTCCTTGGCCGTCTTGGTCTTGGTGTCGTAGATCTTGTCCGAGCACCGGTTGCTGCCGGGCGCCTCGGGCAGGAAGCGCACGAACTTGCCCCCGCGTACCTGCACGATCTTGGTGCAGCTGGCGAGCTCCTTGCCGCCGACGTCCTGTCCAGGGAACAGCCCGTTGCCGGTGTAGTTGCGCACCTTCGGGATCGTGGCCAGCAGCGCCTTGCGGGTGGGCTTGGGCCCGATCTCCTTCATCTTCTCCACGAACAGCGCCATCGCGCCCCACGCGAACTGGCCGATGCCGGTCGGCGTCTTCCCGGGCGCGACCTGGTTGAGCCACTGCGCGTACGTCTGCAGCTCCTTGTTCTGCGCGATCTCCTCGTTGAGCGAGGCGGTCACGGCGATGTAGGTCCCCTCCGCGGCGTCGCCGGCCTGCTTGATGTAGTCGGGGGTGTAGGCCGTGACCGTGGGCTGCCAGACCTTGGGGGTGTAGCTCTGCGCCTTGAACTCCTTGGCCAGCGCCGCGGCCTGCTGGTAGGCGCCGGTGAAGGTGACGTACTCGACGCCGCGGCTCTTGAGCTGCCGCACCACGGGGCCGTAGTTCGTCTCGGTGATGCCGATGGCAGAGGAGTAGATCCAGTCGTAGCCGAGGATCTTGGTCGTCCCCTCCATGTCCTCCTCCGCCAGCGTGCGGGTGACCTCGCCGTCGATGTAGACGTACGCCGCCTTCTTGACGGCCTCCGGGAACGTGTCCTTGGCCCAGCCGAACATGCTGAGGCTGCGCGCCCCGCCGGTGCCCGCCGCGTTGATCGGGAAGGCGTTCGGCACGACCTTCATCGGGTTGGTCGTCGACAGCCCGCGGATGTCGGGGATGCCGCAGTCCTGGATGACCGGGGCGCCGCCCTGGTCGAAGGCCGAGACCGAGCCGGCACCGGCGAAGGACTTCGCGCAGGCCTCGAGACTGGCGCTGCGGTTGGCGCCCGCGTCCAGCCGCGAGTCGAGGGCGAGCAGCTTGAGCTTGCGCCCGTAGATCGTCCCCTCCCTGGCGGTGAAGTAGGCGACGTAGGCCTTGGCCGCGAGCTGGGCGTCCTCGAACAGGCCGGGCACCGCGCCGCTGATGTCGCTGACGTTGCTCACGACGATCGTGTCCGCCGTGATGCCCTTGTCCGTCGCACCGCCGTTGCCGCCGGGCGGCGCCGACCGGGTGTCCTTGGCACCACCGGCAGCCGTCCCTGCGGAGCCCGCGCTGCCGGCCGTGCCCGCGGTGCCCGCCGTGCCGCCCGTCGTGCCACTGATGGCCGGACCGGCCGTCGCAGCTGACGTCGCCTCGGGTCCGGCGGCGAGCGGGTCGACCGCCGCCTCACCACCCTCGGCCAGCGAGCTGCCCCCGCCGCCGCCGCCGAACTGCGAGAGCGCCTCGGAGCGCTGCTCGTCGGACAGCCGTGCCCCGCAGGCGGTGGACAGCAGGGCGGACGCCAGCAGGGCGACGACCAGTCGGTTCGCGCTTCTCATGTGTGCCTTCCAGGAGGTGCTGGGGTCAGGTCAGGCGCGCTCGAGGACGCCGAGCGGGTCGCAGAGCCGGCAGGGCTGCAGCCCCTCGACCTCGGCGTCGCCGACGGCGTGCACGTCGTCGCGACCGGTGACGATCGCGCAGTCGGGGCGGTGCAGCATCGAGCCGTGGGCGGTGGCGACCAGGCCGTGCGCGCCGCTGCCGTTGCTCGAGGCGGCCTTGCGACGGCCCCTCGCCTGCGCGGGAACCGGCTCGGCCGCGCTCGTCCTGAGCTGGGTCAGCTCGGCGCGCAGCTCGCGCACGGCCAGCAGCAGCTCGTCGTCCCGGGCGCCCTGCTCGCGCGACGTGCGCGCGATCCAGGAGCCGAACAGGACGAAGCCGCCGGTCATCACGAGGCCGAGACCGAGCAGCCCACCACTGACGAGGTACGGCACCTGCTCGAACAGGTACGGCGTGTGCGACGCGCCGTACCAGCCGAGCAGGACCATCACCAGGCCGAGCGGCAGCAGCACCGCAGCCAGCACGGTCATCAGCTGATCGGCGGTCGAGACGCGGTCCCGGAGCCGGGTCGGGCGGGCGTCGGCGAAGGCGTCGGGCTCGGTCACGGGCGCTCCTCGGTCCGCAGGTCGGGCAGATCGCTGGGGGCGCCGAAGGCGCAGCCGCCGCCGAGGAGGGCGCCGCCGAGCGCGGCCCCCTGCAGGGCCAGCAGGCCGCGTGCCCCGACCCCGGCCAGGAACAGGCCGGTGAGCACGAGCATCAGCGGCAGCCCGCCGAAGCCGGCCGGTCGGGAGTCCGCGGACGTGGCCACGACCGGCAGTGCCGCACCGGCCTCCGCGGGCGCGCTGACCGGTGCCTCGATCCCGGCGCTGACGGGCGCCGCGACCGGGATGCCCGGGGTGCCGGGGATGGCCGGCGTGCCGGCCATCCCGCCGGTGAGCGGCGGGAGCTCCAGCGTCGGGAAGTCGAACATCAGCGGGAGCGTGGCGGCGGCCGCGGCATCGGCCTGGCCCATGATGAAGGTGATCTTGGGCGTGGCGGACAGCGTGTAGAAGAGCAGGTTGTTCGGCTGCGGCGCCGACGGCGGGAGCCCGGGGATCGCCGGCACCTCGCCGAACACGCCGCCCAGCGCGTCGGCGAGACCGGGGATCTCGTTGATGGCGCCGCGCAGCACCACGGTGTCGACGGTGATCCGCAGGCCCTGCGCACGACGCGTCGCCGACGCCCCGGTCTCGGTCGACTTCTGGGAGACCGGCTCGACGGTCAGGCCGAGCGTCTTGAGGGCGTCGAGCCCGTTGCCGAGCTGCTCGGGGTAGCCCGCCGCGGGCTCCTCGGAGCCGGGGCGCACGCCGTTCTCGTCGACGACGAACGGCGTGCCGGCGATGCTCAGGCCGGAGACCGTGGTCGACCCGGCCGACGCGGCCTTCACCGCGTCGCTGCGCGTCTCGAGGGTCGTGACGACCGAGTCGATGGTGATGGTGCCGCCGAGCAGGGACACGTCGGTGACCTTGGAGACGGCAGTGGAGACCAGGACGTCCTTCACGTCGTCCTTGCTCTTGTTGTCGGCCACGGTGGTCGCCGACGAGGTCGAGCTCGCGTTGCCGAACGACATGGCCTGCTCGCTGCCGGGCGGCTGGCCCTGGGTGCTCGCCGTCGCCGACATGTCGAGCCCGAGCGCCTGGCTCCTCATCTGCGCGGCGCCCATGTTCGTCTCGGCCGTGGGCGTGCCGCCGGGGTAGGAGGAGTAGGCCTGGACCGGGTAGACGGTGCTCGGGTCACCGGTGACCTGCGGCAGGCCCTCGCCGAAGAGCCCTCCTGGCCACAGCGAGCTGGCGATGGCGCGTCCGGTCGGCCCGGTGTTGAGCTGGACCAGGGTGAACGACGGGTCGACCTCGACGATCGCTGCCTCGGGCGGTCGCGGGATGGGGATGCTCGGGTCGTCGAGCAGGACCTTGAAGGGCGCAGCGCTGGACTCGGCGATGAAGCCGCCCAGGTCGGTGTCGGTGCGCGGCTCGGCCGCGTTGACCGGCGCGCTGAGCAGCGGCACGCTGCCGATGACGACGACGCCCGACAGCAGCGCGCCCCATGCTCGTGCTCGACGCACTCGCCGGTCTGCGGTCATGCGGCACCTCCCAGGTAGGCCTCGGACAGCTGAGACTCGATGTCGGCGGGCTCGCCGACCGCGGTGACGCGGCCACCCACCATGACGACGGCGTACTGCGCGACGGCGAGCGCGCGGCGGGCGAACTGCTCGACCACCAGGACGGACACCCCCGTCGCGGCGATCTCGGCGACCAGCTCGTAGAGCTGCTCGACGATGAGCGGCGCGAGCCCCATCGAGAGCTCGTCGAGCATGAGCAGCGCCGGGTCGGTCGCGAGCGCGCGTGCCATGGCGAGCATCTGCTGCTCACCGCCGGAGAGCCGGCCGGCGAGCTGGCTGCGCCGCTCCTGCAGCCGCGGGAACTGCGCGAAGGTCCGCTCGCGGATGTCCTTCTCGCCGACCTTCGCGGTGTAGGCGAACAGCCGGAGGTTCTCGTCGACGGACAGGTTCGGGAACACACCCCGGCCCTCGGGGATCGTGCACAGGCCGGCCCGGGCGAGCCGGTCGGGGTCGGCGCCGTTGAGGTGGTGACCCGACAGGTGCACGTGACCGGACGTCGGCGGCATCTGACCGCTCGCGACCCGCAGCGTCGTGCTCTTGCCGGCGCCGTTCGGCCCGAGCAGCGCGACCACGCAGCCGCGCGGGACCGTGAGGTCGACGCCGTGCAGCACCTCGATCCGGCCGTACGCCGCGTGCACGTCGATCAGCTCGAGAGCGGGGGTCTCCGTCATGCCGGCACGTCCTCGAGGTCGGCGGACGCCCCCGTGTCGGCGCCGAGGTAGGCGTCCTGCACGCGCGCGTCGGCGGCGATGACCTCCGGCGGTCCGGTGGCGATGATGTGGCCGAAGTCGAGGACGTGGATCGTCGAGCACAGGCTCATCACCAGCTCGACGTCGTGCTCGACGAGCAGCACCGACCGGCCGTCGTCGTCGGCCAGCGACCGGACCAGCTTCTCGAAGTCCTCGGTCTCGTCGTCGGACAGGCCGGAGGACGGCTCGTCGAGCAGCAGCAGCTGCGGGTCGCAGGCCAGCGCGCGGGCGAGCTCGGTGAGCCGGGCGATGCCGGTCGGGACGGAGTCGGCGGGGACGTCCTGGAAGCCGCGCAGACCGACCCGGTCCAGCAGCCCGTCGCGCACCGTCGCCGGCGAGGAGACGCCGCGCATCTCGGCCGCGACCAGGACGTTCTCGCCGACCGTCAGCGAGCCGAAGACCTCGAGCCGCTGAAAGGTGCGGCCGATCCCCATCCGCGCGCGACGGCGCGGCGCCATCTCGGTGATGTCGACGTCGCGGAAGCGGACCCGGCCGGTGGTCGGCTCCTGCAGCCCGGTGATGACGTTGAAGAGCGTCGTCTTGCCCGCGCCGTTCGGCCCCATGAGGCCGACGACCGCGCCCTCCTCGACCTCGAAGGTGGCATCGGTGACGGCGTGGACGCCGCCGAAGCGGACGCCGACCTCGGTGAGCTCAAGAAGCGCCAACGACCTCGCCCTTCTCGATCCGGGCCAGGTCGAGCTGCCGCGGCAGCGCGGCGCGCAGCCGGTTGCCCCAGCCGAAGAGCAGCTGGGCCACGCCGTTCGGGTTGCCGCCCAGGCCGAGGACGGCGAGCAGCAGCAGGACGTAGATGACGCCGGCGAGCGCCGGGACCTGGTCGAGCAGGACGGGCATCAGGCCGTACGCCAGCCCGCCGAGGAGCACGCCGGTCACAGTCGTGACGCCGCCGACCACGGCGAACAGCAGCAGCGGCAGGCTCTGGAAGAACATGAAGTCCGCGGTGCTGATCGAGACCCGCATGCCGGTGTAGAAGACGCCGGCGACGCCGGCCAGGCCTGCGCTGACCGCGAAGACGGCGACGCGGACCGCGCGGGTGTTGTAGCCGAGCGTCGCGCAGGCCGCCTCGCTGTCGCGCGCGGCGAGCAGGATGCGGCCGTACCGGCTGCGGCGCACGCCGAGCACCAGGAAGCCCATCAGCACGAAGGCGACCGCGACCGACATCGCCATCGCGCGCTCTCCCGTCAGGTCGAGGCCGAGCAGGCTGCCGCGCTCCAGGGTGAGCGAGCCGCCGCCGGCGCCGAAGCCGAACTTGGTCTGGAAGAGCATCGAGTCGAGCGCGCTCGCGACGGCGAGCGTCGCGAGGCCGAGGTAGAGCCCGCGCAGCCGCAGCGCGGGGACCGCCACGAGCACGCCCAGCAGGGCGGTCGCGAGGAAGGCCCAGGCGATCGACCACACCGTGATCCCCGCGTCGACGAACGGCAGCAGCTTGCCGCCGACCACCAGGCCGCCGACGCCCACGAAGCTCATCTGGCAGAGCGAGACGTCGCCGCCGTAGCCGACCAGCAGCACCAGCGACAGCATGATGAGCGAGATGCACAGCGCCTGGCCGAAGCGCGAGTTGTCGGCCTCGCTGAGCGAGCCGGTCAGCACGAAGACGCCGGCCAGGAACACCGCGCCCCAGGTGAGGGTCCGGCTCCACGACGGCAGCGCGGGCATCTTGGTGCCGGCCACCCGCCCGACGCGCAGCTTGTCCTGCGGCAGCATCAGCATCACCGCCAGCAGGAAGATCGTCGGCAGCGCGATGCGGGTGCCCTGCACCAGGCCGCCGAGGGTCTGGTCGACGGAGGCGGGGATGTAGGCGACGCCCCACTGCGCGTACGACGTGAGCAGTCCCAACACGAGCGCACCGACGAAGGTGCGCGGCAGGTTCTTGAGCCGGCCGACCATGGCGGCGGCGTAGGCCGCGATCACCAGCAGGGTGAGGTTCAGGTAGTCGAGCTGCAGCGTCGGCACCAGCAGCACGCCGGCGAGTGCCGCCAGCGAGCAGCCGATC
Source organism: Frankiales bacterium (assembly GCA_004299215.1). Classification (GTDB taxonomy): domain Bacteria; phylum Actinomycetota; class Actinomycetes; order Mycobacteriales; family SCTD01; genus SCTD01. The sequence continues at coordinate 20,308 of SCTD01000210.1, forward strand.
GCCCAGGACAGCCCGGACAGCCGGTTCGGCCGGGCGCCGTGCAGCGCGAGCAGCTCGCGGTTGTCGACGACCGCGCGCATCGCGGTGCCGGTGCGGGTCCGGTTGAGCAGCACGAACAGGGCGGCCGCCACCGCGACGGCGACGCCGAAGGTGATGAGCTGCTGGGCGGTGATGAAGTAGTCGCCGACCTGCAGGCCGCGGCCGTTGAAGTACGGGTCGACCTTGCGCCCGGCCGGCGGCCACAGCGCCTGGGCCGCCCCGATGAGGGCGACGAGCAGGGCGACGGTGACGACGAGCGCGACGGCCACGGGCGCGTCCGTGAGCTTGCGCATCATGAAGCGCTCGATGAGCAGGCCGAACAGCGGCGCGAGCACGCCGACGACGAGGACCAGGGCCAGCAGGGGCGGGAGCCCCCGGTCGACCGCCAGCTCCCAGTAGACGAACGCCATGAACATCCCCACCGAGCCGTGGGCGATGTTGAAGACGTTGCTGGTGGCGTAGGTGAGGACGAGACCGCTCGCCGCCACGGCATAGGCCGACCCGGCGATCAACCCGATGATCGTGAAGGCCAGGAACTGGCTCACGGCTCGAGTCCTCCGTCTCCGTCGGCGCTGCTGGGGTGTGGAGCGGCTGTGTCACAGATCACAACGTGCTGGGAGGATCTTCGACACGGGTGCCGCCAACCCTTCTCGGTCACGACAGCGCGTAGAACTCCGCTGCGGTGAAGCCGGCCCCCGGGTCACGGTCGGCGAAGTAGCTGCCCAGGGCCCCGTCGAGGTCCTCGAGCGTCCAGCTGGGCCCGCTCGCGTCGAACCGCTTCTCCACCGTGGGAGCGCCCGCCAGCGCGACCATCGGGCCGTACGCCACGAAGACCTGGCCGGTGATCGCGGCCGCGGCCGGTGACGCGAGGTAGGCCACCAGCGGGGCGACGTGGTCCGCGGACAGCGGGTCGGCGCCCTCGGGAGCCTCGCCGAAGACGTTCTCGGTCATGGCGGTGCGGGCGCGGGGGCACAGCGCGTTCGCCCTGACGCCGAAGCGCCCGCAGGCGTGGGCGGTCGAGAGGGTCAGGGCGGTGATCCCGGCCTTGGCGGCGGCGTAGTTGGGCTGGCCGGGCGAGCCGAACAGGAACGCCTCGCTGGAGGTGTTGATGACGCGCGCGTCGACCGTCTCGCCGGCCTTCGAGCGGGCGCGCCAGTGCGCCGTGGCGAAACGGGTGGTGGCTGCGTGACCCTTGAGGTGGACGCCGATCACGGTGTCCCACTCCTGCTCGCTGATGTTGAAGATCAGCCGGTCCCGGAGCACGCCCGCGTTGTTGACGAGCACGTCGAGCCGGCCGTAGCTGTCGACCGCCGCCTGCACCAGCCCCTCGGCGACCGACCAGTCCGACACGTCGCCCGGGGCGGCGACGGCGGAGCCGCCTCTGCTCTCGATCTCGGCGACGACCTGCGCCGCCGCCCCGGCGTCGTAGTCGTTGACGACCACGCTCGCACCGGCGGCGGCGAGCGCGAGGGCCTCGGCGCGACCCAGGCCCTGCCCGGCCCCGGTGACGAGGGCGGAGCGGCCGTCGAGCCGGAGCCGGTCGGTCTGCGGAGCGGTCACGAGTCGGGCCTCCAGCGGCACAAAGGGACACAGGCGTAAGAACACGTTCTACGTGGTGTACGTCACTCCGGTCAAGGGTGCTCGACCATCTGATGAGAACGTGTTCTACTGCCCGCCGCCGATCGCGGGCCGCACGATTTCCATGATCACCGGGGACACGCCGGGCGTGTCCCGCGTGATCATGAGGATCGGCCCAGCGGTCAGGCCGGGAGGGCTCGGCCGGACTCGGCGAAGGCCTTCTCGAGGGCGGCGGCGTCGTCGGCCGTGAACGGGCGGAGGTCGAGCGAGCGGCCGTCGCGGACCCAGACGTCACCGCCGGTCCAGCGCTCGCGGACCAGCTGGCGCACCAGCACCTTGCCGGTCGCGGTGCGCGGCAGGTCGGGGTCGACCCGCAGGTAGCGCGGCACCCAGGTGGGCGAGGCGTCCGGCTGCGACGCGACCCAGCGGGCGAAGCCGGCCGGGTCGAAGCCGTCGGCGGCGACGACCGCGGCCATCACCTGGTCACCCGCGGTGGCGTCCGGCACGGCGTAGACGACGGCCTCGACGACCTGCGGGTGGCCGGTCAGCAGCCGGGCGACGGGCGCGGCGGGGAAGTTCTCCCCCGACACCCGCAGCCGGTCCGCGCTGCGGCCGGCGAAGTAGAGGAACCCGTCGGCGTCGGCGTAGCCGAGGTCGCCGCTCCAGTACCTCCCGTCGCGCAGCCGGTGCGCCGTCTCGACCGGGCTGTCCCAGTAGCCCTCGAACATCCCGGGCCCGTCGAAGCCGACCAGCTCGCCGACGGCCTCGTCGGCGTTGACCAGCCGTCCCGTCTCGTCGAAGACCGCCGGCGGGCACTGCTGCCCCGAGGCGTCGCACACGCGCACGTCCCCGACCGGGCGGCCGAGCGAGCCCCTCGGGGTGTCCGGGGTGCGGCTGATGCTGATGCCGCCCTCGCTCGACCCGAAGCCGTCCATGACGGTGCAGCCGAACCGCTGACCGAACCGCTCCAGGTCTGCCGGCGCGCCCTCGTTGCCGAAGAGCCGCCGGAGCGGGTTCGCCGCGTCGTCCGGCTGCTCCGGCTGCGCCAGGACGTACGACAGCGGGGTGCCGACGTAGTTGGCGAACGTCGCGCCGAAGCGCCGCACGTCCGGGAGGAACTGCGACGCGCTGAAGCGGCGGCGCAGCGCGAGGGTGGCCCCGACGGCGAGGGCCGGTGCCCAGCCGGCGATCACGGCGTTGGAGTGGAAGAGCGGCATGGAGCAGTACGCGACGTCGTCGGCGGTGAGCTCGACCCGCAGCGACACCCCGAACCCGGAGGACGCGATCTTGCTCTGCGAGCAGCGCACCGCCTTGGGGGTGCCGGTCGTGCCGCTGGTGAAGACGAGCGTGAACAGGTCGGTCGGCTCAGCCTGCTCCGCCGGGAGGTCGGCCGCCGGGTAGGCCTGCGCGTCGACGTCGACCACCGTCGCGCCGCCGAGGTCGAGCCCCTCCAGCAGCGGCAGGCCGGCCGCGTCCGTGAGCACGAGGTCGCAGGCGGTCGCGCGGACGTCCGCGGCCAGCTCCTCACCGCGCCGGGTGGAGTTCAGGCCGACCACGACGAACCGGCCGAGGCCCGCGGCGCCGAGCCAGAAGGCGAACTCCGGGACGTTCTCGAGCAGCACGCCGACGTGCGGCGGCCCGTCGACGCCGCGCGAGGTCCGGTCCGCGGCGTACCACGCGGCGCGCGCCGTGGACTCGGCGACGACCTCGACCCACGTCCACGAGCGGTCCTCGACGAGCAGGCCGGGGCGGGGGTCGGCGGCTCGTGCGCGCAGCAGCTCCCCGACCGTGGACGGGAAGCCGCCGGTCACGCGGGGGCCTTGGCCACCGCGTCGGTCAGCACCTTCGTCGCCCACCCGTAGTCCGGCTTGCCGCTGGGCGAGCGCTGCATCAGGTCGATGACGTGCACGAAGCGCGGCACCTTGTAGCGCGCGATGCGCGAGGACAGGTGCTGCTCGATGTCCTCCTGCGACGGGGCCTCGTGCCCGTCGACGACCTGCAGCACCGCGGCGACCCGCTGCCCCCACCGCTCGTCGGGGATGCCGGCGACGACGGCGTCGAGCACGGCCGGGTGGCTCTTGAGCGCGCCCTCGACCTCCTCGGGATAGATCTTCTCGCCACCGGAGTTGATGCAGATCGAGCCGCGGCCGAGGAAGTGCATGGTGCCGTCCTCCTCGACGGTCGCCATGTCGCCCGGCATGACCCAGCGCTCCCCGTCGATCTCGACGAAGGTCTTGGCGGTCTTCTCCGGGTCGCCCCAGTAGCCCAGCGGGATGTGGCCCTTCTGCGCGACGCGCCCCACCGTGCCCGAGCCCCACGCGACCGGCTTGAGGTCGTCGTCGAAGACGTTCGTGCGCTCGTGCACGGTGAACTTCAGGCCGTCGCTGGCCTTGCTGCCGGGCTTGGCCGAGCCGTTGTAGCCGGTCTCGGTCGAGCCGAAGCTGTCGTTGATGTAGACGTTGGGCAGCTTGGCGTTGATGAGGTCGCGCACCGGCTGCGAGAGCAGCGCACCGGCCGAGGCCAGCACCAGCAACGAGGAGGTGTCGTACGACTTCTCCTCCAGCGCCTGGATGACCGGGATCGCCATCGCGTCGCCGACGATGGTGAAGGTGTTGATCTTCTCCTGCTCGATGAGCGACAGCGCGCCGTCGCCGGTGTAGCGGCGGATCAGGCAGACCTTGCCGCCGCCGAGGAAGTTGATGAAGCTGCCGAGCTGGGCGGCGCCGTGCATGAGAGGCGGCGCCGGGAACGACACCAGCGGGCTGTTCGCGGCGGCGCGGGCGCCGGCTTCCTTCGGGCCGGCGAGCCGATCGCCGACC
>SCTD01000211.1 GCA_004299215.1 Frankiales bacterium
GTCGAGCCGGTCGGGACCGGCTGCCGTGCGGCGCTGCCGCCACGGGACGCCGCCGGTGCCGTCGCCGAGGCGAAGGAGACGGGCACCACCACGTCCTGGCTGCGGTCGTCGCTGCGGGTGTGGTCGTTGCGCGTCACGACGGCGCGCCGGGTGGTCCGGCAGTCGACCGTCTCGTCCTGCTCGGTCTCCGGGTCGTCCGCGCGCAGCACGGCCGCGACGCGGATCGACACCTCGAAGCTGCCGCCGTCGCCGTAGGGCTGGGCGAGCCCGGCGCCGTAGGCGGGCGGGAGGTCGGAGATCCAGACCGAGTTGCCGGAGCTGCCCTCGGTGTCGGCACCGCCGCCGCACGGCGTGGGCACCTTGCCCTCGCCGTTGTCGACGCAGAACGCGACGTAGATGCCCTTGCTGCGGTCGTAGCCGGATCCGCGGACGCGGACGGACTCCCCGTCGACGGCGAGGTCGCTCGCCTTCGAGACCGTCAGCGTCTTGCCGTCCCGGGTGGCGCTGCCCTCCTCCGCGAGCGCGGTGGCCGGCAGCGCGAGCAGGACCGTCAGTCCGATCGCAGCGGACAGGTGCCTCATGCCGTGGTCCAGCGGGCGAGGTCGCGGTCCAGCTCGGTGGCGAGCGCGACGTTCAGGCGGTAGGCGACGAGGGCCTCGGCGACGAGCTCCTCGCGCTGCCAGGCGTCGAAGGGGACCTCGTCGAGCAGCTCCCGGTAGCGCTTCTTGAGCGCCCCCGGTCGGACGTCCGGGAAGGCGAAGAAGGACGCCCCCGCGCCGTCCGTCAGGCCGAGGCTGCGCTCGAGAGCGGCCCGGATGACCTGCCCGCCCGACAGGTCGCCGAGGTAGCGCGTGTAGTGGTGCGCCAGGAACGCCGGCGCGGAGGTGCGGCCGACCTCCTCGATGCGGGCGGCGTACGCCACCGAAGCCGGGCTGAGCGCCACCTCGTCGCAGCCGGTCAGGTGGCGCAGGTCGTCCGCCAGCCGCTCGCTGCGCCGCAGCTCGGGGAGCACGAAGTCCCCCACGACCGGATGCGCCGACCACGCGTCGCCGAGGCGTTCGAGCGCGGCGTAGACGGGAGCGAGGCGGCCGAGCAGCGCGGCGAGGCCGATGCCGGTGACGCGCCCGCCGACCAGGGCGGTCATGTAGGGCGAGTGCTCCGCGGAGTCGTGGGCTGCCGCGGTACGGGCACGCAGCTCCGCGCTGAGCGCGGGGGAGTCGGTGGTGGGCAGGGACATGCTGGGCTCCGTCTACTTAGGATGACCTCACTATGGGCAGGTATACCTAAGTCTGTCCGGTGTTGTCCAGCAGTCCCCGCGCGCCGGCGCGCGAGGGGTCAGTGCGCCCGACGGGGCAGGCCTGCTGCGTCGCAGGCCCTGTCGTGCAGCCGCACCACGGCGAGGCGCAGCTGAGGGCGCTCGTGGACCGGCTCGTCGAAGGGCACGGACACCTCCACCGAGGTCGCACCGGTCCAGGCCGTGAAGTGCATCGCCTCGCTGTCGAGGCCGTGCGTGACGGCCCGCTGGGCATCCGGCTGGCCGCCGAGGACCCGGCAGATGAGCAGCGCGTCGTCGGCGTGGTCGTCGTTCATGTGCCGGCAGACGGCCTCGACGACGTCGGGCGGGAAGGTCACCCGACCTGCAGCGCCAGGTAGTCCTGGTCGCCGAGGGTCTGCATCAGCGACAGCTGGGTCTCGAGGTAGTCGATGTGCTCCTCCTCGCTGGACAGGATGTCCTCGAAGAGCAGCCGCGTGACCGTGTCGCTCGCCTCGCGGCAGATGTCGATCCCGCGGCGCAGCGTCTCGATGGCCTGCACCTCGATGGCCATGTCCGCCGCGAACTGCTCCTTGACCGACTCGCCGATGCGCACCGAGCCGAGCCGCTGCAGGTTGGGGTGGCCCTCGAGGAACAGGATCCGGTGGATGAGCAGGTCGGCGTGCTTCATCTCGTCGATCGACTCGTCGTAGGTGTGCTGGGCGAGCTTGGTGAAGCCCCAGTTCTTCTGCATCGCGTAGTGCAGGTAGTACTGGTTGGTCGCGGTCAGCTCGTTGGTGAGGACCTCGTTGAGAACCTCGATGACGCGCTCGTCGCCCTGCATGTCTGCTCCCCTGCTCGCCGGATGACCGGACGCTAGCCCGCGAGGACGGCGTCGGCGTGCTGGGGGCAGGTCACCCGGCCCGTGCGGGTCGCGCACAGCTCGCGGAGCATGGGGATGCAGCCGCCGCAGCCGCTGCCGGCGCGGGTCGCCCGCACGACACCGCGGACGCCGTCGGCCCCGGCGGCGAGCACCTGGTCGATGCGGGCGTCGTTGACGCGGTGGCAGTGGCACACCAGCACGGGGCCGGACCTCTCATGCGTGGCCGAGCCGGCCGCCGATGTCATCTAAGGGCAGCCTAACCTTCCCGGAGCTGCCCCTGTCAACGGCCGGCGGCCCGCTGTGACGCGGCCCACAGCCCCTCAGCAGGTGGGCGCAGGGTGGCCCAGGCCGCGGGCGAGCAGCCGCCGCCACACCGCCGGGCTGCAGCCGCGTGCCGACGCGACCAGCCGGTGGCGCTCGGCCTCGGCGCGGAGCTCGGACTGGCGCACGGCCACCGCGCTGAACGGGTCCTCGTACATCGCCTTCTCCTATCGACAAACTTCGATGTATCCACCGTAGAAGATGTATCGACTTACGTCAATGCCTTGCCCCGCCCTTGTGCAGGTGACTGAACACCGATAACTTACCGCTGTTCAGTTATCCGAGGGGGACCCGTGCTGCACACCCGTCTGGCCGGTCTGGCCGTCGCCCGGCGCCGGCTGGTGCTGATCACCACCGCGCTCTTCCTCGCCCTCGCCGGCGTGCTCGGCGGCGGCGTCGCGGCCGAGCTCTCCGGCGGCGGCTTCGACGACCCGCGGTCCGAGTCGGTGCGTGCCGCCCAGGTGCTCGAGGAGCAGTTCGGCGCCGGCGCCCCCAACCTCGTGCTGCTGGCCCGCGCAGCGCAGGGGGTCGACGACCCCGCGGCGGTCGCGGCCGGCACCGCGCTCGCCGAGCGGCTAGCGCAGGAGGACGGCGTCGTCGAGGTCGTCAGCTGGTGGACCGCCGGCCGGCCCGACTCGCTCAGGAGCCGCGACGGCGACGCCGCCGTCGTGATGGCCCGGCTCACCGGCGGCGACGAGAGCGCCGTCGACCGCGTCGAGGAGCTCGCCCCCCTCTACCGCGGCGACTTCCGGGGCCTCGACGTCTCCGTCGGTGGCCAGGCGCAGGTCTTCAGCGAGGTCGGCCACACCATCGAGCGCGACATCCTGCGCGCCGAGGCGATCGCGATCCCGATCACGATGGTGCTGCTGGTGGTGGTCTTCGGCAGCGCGATCGCCGCCGGCCTGCCGCTGCTCATCGGCGTGCTCTCGATCCTCGGCACCTTCCTGGTGCTGCACCTGCTGGCGAAGACGACCGACGTGTCGGTCTACTCGGTCAACCTGGCCACCTCGCTCGGCCTCGGCCTCGGGATCGACTACAGCCTGTTCATGGTGACGCGCTACCGCGAGGAGCTCGCCCGCGGCCGGGCGGCGTACGACGCCGTCGTCGAGACGGTCCGGACCGCCGGGCGCACGGTGCTCTTCAGCGCGCTGACGGTACTGCTCAGCCTGGGTGCGCTGCTCGTCTTCCCGCTCTACTTCCTGCGGTCGTTCGCGTACGCCGGTGTCGCCGCGGTCGTCTTCGCCGCCCTCGGCGCGGTCGTCGTACTGCCGGCCGCGCTCGCCGCGCTCGGTCCGCGCATCGACCGCTTCGACCTGCGCCGGCCGGTGCGCCGGCTGCTGCGCCGGCCCGAGCCGCGACCGCCCGCTCCGGACGAGGGCTTCTGGAACCGGCTCGCCCGCATGGTCATGCGCCGCCCGCTGCCGGTGGCGACCTCGGTCATCGCGCTGCTGCTGTTCGCCGCGCTGCCCTTCGGCGACGTCGTCTTCGGCCTGCCGGACGACCGGGTGCTGCCGAAGGACGCTGGGGCCTACCAGGTCTCGCAGACGATGCGCGAGGACTTCCCCGGCCGCGAGGCGATGGCACTCACCGTCGTCGCCCCGTCGGCGAGCGGCGGCGACGGCGCGATCGCGAGCTACGCCGCGACGCTGTCGCAGGTCGACGGCGTGGACCGCGTCGACAGCGCGGCGGGCAGCTTCGCCGCCGGCCGGCAGGTCGCGCCCGGTCGGTCCGACCTCGCTGCCGGCGGCGGGACCTACCTGAAGGTCATCCCCGGCGTCGAGTCCTACGGCCCGGAGGGCGAGCGGCTCGTCGGCGACCTGCGCGACGTGGACTCCCCGATCGGCCCGGTGCTGGTCGAGGGGCAGGCGGCCAGCCTGGTCGACACCAAGGCGTCGCTGAAGGCGGACCTGCCGCTGGCGCTGGGCCTGATCTTCGGCACGACGTTCCTGCTGCTGTTCCTGTTCAGCGGCAGCCTGCTCATCCCGGTGAAGGCGCTGATCCTCAACGTGCTCAGCCTCTGCGCGACCTTCGGCGCGATGGTGTGGGTCTTCCAGCAGGGCAACCTCACCGGGCTCATCGGCGACCCCGTCGTCACCGGCACGCTCGACACGACGATCCCGATCCTGATGTTCTGCGTGCTCTTCGGGCTCTCGATGGACTACGAGGTCTTCCTCCTCTCCCGCATCAAGGAGGTCTGGGACGCCACCGGCGACAACAGGCGTGCGGTGGCCGTCGGGCTGCAGCGCACCGGCCGCATCGTCACCGCCGCCGCGGGCCTGCTCGCCATCGTCTTCGTGGCCTTCGTCAGCAGCGACATCAGCTTCATCAAGCTGCTGGGCCTGGGCACCGCGCTGGCGATCGTCGTCGACGCGACGCTCATCCGCGGGTTGCTGGTCCCGGCGTTCATGCGGCTGGCCGGCCGGGCGAACTGGTGGGCGCCCGCCCCGCTGCGCCGGCTGCACGACCGCTTCGGGCTCAGCGAGGCGCCCGCGCTGGGGCAGGATGACCTGATGCCGACCGAGACCCGCGTGGCTGCCGGTGTCTGAGACCGCCACGGCCCGCCGCCGCGCTCCACGAGGGCGCGGCGCCGAGCTGCGCGAGGAGGTCCTGCGCGCCGCGATGGACCTGCTCACCGAGACCGGCAGCGTCGACGCCGTCTCGGTCCGCGCCGTCGCCCAGCGGGTCGGCGTCAGCGCCCCCGCGATCTACCTGCACTTCGCCGACAAGCAGGCGCTCATCGACGCCGTCTGCGGCGAGGTGTTCGACGTGCTGCACCAGCGCCTGCGAGCGGCGGCGGACAAGGCCCCGGACCCGTTCTCGGCGCTGCGCGCGCAGGGCGTGGCGTACGTCCAGTTCGCGCGGGAGAACCCGGAGCACTACCGCGTCGTCATGATGCTGGCGCACGAGCCGGCGCCGGAGTCGGTCGACCGGATCGTCGCCGGCGGGGCGTTCGGATTCCTGGTCGAGACGGTCCAGCAGTGCATCGACGCCGGGGTGCTCGAGGGCGAGCCGGTCGAGCTCGCACTCGGGCTGTGGGCCGCGGCGCACGGGATCGCCGCGCTGCTGGTCGCGAAGCCGTACTTCCCCTGGCCGGACGTCGACGGCGTCGTCGACCGGACGATCTGCATGGCCGGCATCGGGCTCGCGGCGGCGACGCGCCTCGACCTGGACCTGCCGCTGCCGGAGCTGACCGCCCGGCTGGACTCGCTGCGCCCCTAGGGCGGACCCCCGGCCGGCCGCGCCAGATCGCCGCGATTCTCATGAGTGCAGCCGCTTCTCGGCCTTCTTGGCGGCCTTCGCGGCCTTCTTCTGCGCGCGGCGGGAGACGCGGGCCGCAGCGTGCGGGATGGACTCGCGGCCGCCGGTGTCGGCGGCGGCGAGCAGCAGCCCGCCGAGCATGCTGAGGTTCTTGAGGAACTGCTGGCGCTGCTGGGCCTTCGCCGCCGGGTCGCCCTCGGACCAGAAGGCGTGCCCGACGTAGGTCGTCGGGACCATCGTGCCGGCGAGGGCGAGCGCGGACAGCCGCGGCAGCCTCCCGGTGCCCAGCGCGAGCCCGCCGAGCAGCATCGTCGCGGCGTTCGCCCGGACGAGCTTCTCCGGCTCGCTCAGCCCGGCGGCGCGGACCGCCTCCACCCGACCTGCCGGGTCCTTCAGCGCGGAGGCGCCGTCGACGACGTACATGCCGGCGATCAGCGGACGGGCCAGGCTTCGGATCGGGCTCACGGGGTTCCTCCTCGGGACGGTCTGTCGGCGGTGCCCTACCCCTGCAGCGCGGCGCGCATCCCCTCGAGGTCGAGGTCGGGCGTCGGCCAGCTCAGGTCCAGGTCACGCAGCGCCTCGAGCAGCAGGTGCGAGAGCGCCCAGTCGCGGTACCACTTGCGGTCCGCCGGCAGCACGTGCCAGGGCGCGGCGGCGGTCGAGCAGCGGGAGAGCGCCGCTTCGTACGCCGTGGCGTAGTCGGCCCAGTGCGCCCGCTCGTCGATGTCGGCGGGGTTGACCTTCCAGTGCTTGGTCGGGTCGTCGAGGCGCGCCAGCAGCCGCTCGCGCTGCTCGTCCGGAGAGATGTGCAGCATCACCTTCAGCAGCGTGAAGCCCTGCTCGACCAGACCCGCCTCCCACGCGTTGATCCGGTCGTAGCGGGCCTCCCACTCGGCCCGCGGCACCAGGTCGTGGACGCGCACGATGAGCACGTCCTCGTAGTGGCTGCGGTCGAAGACGCCGATGGTCCCGGCCGGGGGCAGCGCTTTCTCGATGCGCCAGAGGAAGTCGTGCGCCAGCTCCTCCTCCGTCGGCGTGCCGAAGCCGGTGATGCGCACGCCGGCCGGGTTCACCTGGCCGGCGACCCGTTTGACGGCGCCGCCCTTGCCGCTGGTGTCCATGCCCTGCAGCACGAGCAGGACCCGCCGCGGGTCGCCGTGGCGCGCCCCGGCGTAGAGCTGCTCCTGCAGCTCGGCCAGCTCGGCGCCGATCTCGGCGGTCTCGGCCTTCGCGTCGGCCTTGTCCTTCCTCGTGCCGGGCGTCGACCGCGGGTCGATGTCGGCGAGTGTCGGGGTCGTGCCCGGCTCGACGCGCAGGAGCTCGACCACGGAGGCCATCAGCGGCTCGCTGTCGGCTGGGGCGTGGCGGTCGGCGGCGGGCTGGCGGTCGGGCTCGGCGTAGCGGTCGGGCTCGGCGTGGCGGTCGGCTTCGGGCTCGGTGCCGGGAGCGCCTTGCGCAGGGCGGCCAGCAGCGGCGCGCCGTCGCGGACGGCGGCAGCGGGGGGCGCGACCACCTTGACGTCGATGCCGAAGTCG
>SCTD01000024.1 GCA_004299215.1 Frankiales bacterium
GCCGGCGCGGTGCTGGATCGCGCCGGAGATGCCCACCGCGATGTAGAGCTGCGGCGAGACGGTGCGGCCGGTCTGGCCGACCTGGTTCTGGTGGGGGTACCAGCCGGCGTCGGTCGCGGCGCGCGAGGCGCCCACGGCCGCACCGAGGGTGTCGGCGAGCTTCTCGACGATGGAGAAGTTCTCGGCGTTGCCGACCCCGCGACCGCCGGAGACGACGATGGAGGCGTCACCGAGGTCGGGGCGACCGCCCTTGTCCTCGACGACGGACTCGACGACCTTGGCGCCCTTGTCGGCGTCGGAGAAGGTCGCGGAGACCTGCTCGACCGTGCCGGACGCGGGGGCCTCGGACGGCGCCGTGCTGTTGGCGCGGACCGTGATGATCGGGGTGCCCGTCGCGACCTTGGACTGGACGACGACGCTGCCGCCGAAGATCGGCTGCTCGGCGACGAGCTCGGAGGTGACGCCGACGGCGTCGGTGATCAGACCGCCACCGGTCTTGACCGCCAGGCGCGCGGCGACCTCCTTGCCCTCGCCGTTGCTCGGCAGGAGCACGGCGGCCGGGCTCTTCTCGGCGACGAGCTGTGCCAGCACGGCGGCCTTCGGGCCGGCGAGGTAGCCGTCGAGCTCCTCGGCCTCGCTGACGTAGACCTTCTCGGCGCCGTACGCCGCGACCTTCTCGGCCGCGGCGGACGCGCCCTTGCCCAGCAGCACCGCGGACGGCGTGCCGAGCTCGCGCGCCAGCGTGAGCAGCTCGTAGGAGACCTTCTTGGGGGTTCCGTCGACGTGGTCGACGAGGACCAGGACCTCAGCCATGTGTGTTCGATCCCTCTCAGACGAGCTTCTGCGACGCGAGGTACTCGGCGATCTTGGCGCCGCCGTCACCCTCGTCCTTGACGATCTGGCCCGCCTGGCGCGGCGGCTTGTTCGCGAACTCCACGACCTGCGACGGAGCGCTGCCGAGGCCGACCTTGTCGGCCTCGATGCCCGCGTCGGCCAGCGTCAGGGTGGTCAGCGGCTTCTTCTTGGCGGCCATGATCCCCTTGAACGAGGGGTAGCGCGGCTCGTTGATCTTCTCGACGACGGAGACGATGGCGGGCGCGGCCGCCTCCACGACGTCGTAGCCGTTCTCGGTCTGCCGCTCGATGCGGATGGTGCTGCCGTCGACGGTGACCTTGCGGGCCCCGGACAGCTGCGGCTTGCCGGTGCGCTCGGCCAGCAGCGCGGCCATGATCGCCATGCGGGAGTCGGTGGCCTCCGAGCCGGCGATGACCAGGTCGTACTCCAGCGTCTCGAGGACCTTGGCGAGGGCGTACGACGTCTGCACCGCGTCGGAGCCGGCCAGCGCGTCGTCGGACAGGTGCACGGCCTTGTCGGCACCCATCGACAGCGCCTTGCGGATCGTCTCGACGGCCCGGTCCGGCCCCATCGTCAGGATGGTGACCTCACCGCCGGAGGCCTCCTTGATCTTCAGGGCCTCCTCGACGGCGTACTCGTCGATCTCGTTCATCACGACGTCGACCGACGCGCGGTCGAGCGTCTTGTCACTGTCCTTGAGCTTGCGCTCGGCCCAGGTGTCGGGCACCTGCTTGACCAGTACGACGATGTTCACGTGGGGCGCCGACCTCCGTCTAGGGGGCGTGGGAGGACCCGCGGATCAGCGGTCCTGCATGGTGAGGACCACCGTATCGGGGGGCTCGTGCCGTCCGATCACCGGCCTCTGCGGCCGAGGTTACCCGTCGGTAATGCGCCTGCAAACTCGAGCAAGCGCCGTCGGCACGTGCCCTTGGTCACCTGCCGGCGAAGGTCGCCTTGCCGGGACCGTTCTCGAGGAACGACGTCATGCCCGTTCGCTGGTCCTCCGTGGCGAACAGCCCGGCGAACAGGGCGGTCTCGAGGCGCAGCGCGCTGTCGAGATCGAGCTCGAGGCCCTCGTCGATCGCCTGCTTCGCGGCGCGCAGGGCGACGGCAGGGCCCGAGGCGTACGACCGGGCCAGCTCGAGCGCGGTCTCGTAGACGTCCGCGTCCGGGACGACGCGGTCCGCGATGCCGAGCGCGAGCGCCTCGTCGGCGCCGACGTGCCGCCCCGAGAAGACGAGGTCCTTGGCCTTGGCCGGCCCGACCAGGCGGGTCAGCCGCTGCGTCCCGCCGGCACCCGGGATGACGCCGAGGGTGATCTCCGGGACGCCGACCTTGGCCCGCTCCCCGAGCACGCGGAAGTCGGCGGTGAGCGCGAGCTCGAACCCGCCGCCGAGGGCGTAGCCCGTCACCGCGGCGATCACCGGCTTGGGCAGCTTCGCGACGACCTTGAGCGCCTCCTGGAGGCGCCCGCCCCAGCTGAGCATCTCGGCGTACGTGATCGTCGACATCTCCTTGATGTCGGCGCCGGCGGCGAAGACGCGCTCCCCGCCGTAGAGCACGACGGCCCGCACGTCGGTCCGGTCGCGGGCTTCCTCCGCACAGGCGCGGAGCTCGGCCGTGACCGTCCCGTCGATCGCGTTCATCTTCGGCCGGTCGAGGCGGATCGTGCCCACCCCGCCGTCGACCTCGAGCCGCACGAACTCGCCCATGGACGCTCCCTCTTCCGCTACCGAGCCTCGACGTGCGGAACCCTAGTCTGGCGGCATGTTCCGGGACTCTCGCGGCGTCGTGCACACCGTCTCCTCCGCCGACCCGCTGTCCGACCTGCCGCCCGGAGCCGCGGCCGCGCTGCAAGAGGCGCTGCTCGCGCCGACGGCGACGGTCGACCTCGGCGGCGTGCTGGAGCGCTGCGACGCGGTGCGCGAGCTGGTGGAGCGGTGGCAGGACGCGTTCTTCGCCTCGTTGCCCGACGACGTCGACCTCGAGGAGGAGGCGCGCTGGGCCGCCGAGGCGGGGCTGTCGCTCGAGGAGGTCGAGGCGGGGTACGAGGAGGACGACGAGGACGAGGACGACGACCACGACCTGTCCCTGACCGGTCCCGGGGCGGACCTGGAGGAGCTCGACGCCCTCGTCGACCCGGACGTGCTCGGCGTCGGCTACGACGACGAGGACGACCCGCGACGGCTGCTCCCGGAGGAGCTGGTCACGGTGCTCGAGCGCGAGCTGCTGCTGCTCCCCGTGCGCGTCCGGCTGGAGGCGCTCGTCGCCGCCGGAGACCTCGTGAGCGAGTGGGCCGACCTGGTGGCCGACCACGAGAAGCTGCTCGGCCACCTCGTGCTCGCCCACGCCGAGCCCCAGGCCGCGACCGACCACGAGCCGCTCGTGGTCCGGCACAACGCGCTGCACGCGGCCTCGGGCCCCGGACACGCCGACGCGTAGCGCTCCAGCACGTCGTTGCACGGCCGATGCAACAGTTGCGTCCTCCGCCGTCCGCCGACCCCTGGGAGCCGTCATGAGCCGCGCCGTCGCGCAGCCGCGCTGGCGAGACGTGCTCGTCGACGACGCCGTCATGCGGGTGATGGAGGCGGGTGACCCGGACGCCGACCCGCTGCTGTTCCTGCACGGCTGGGGGCTCTCGCCGCGCTGCTACGCCGACGGCATCTGCCGGCTGACCGCCGGCGGCGTGCGGGTCATCGCGCCGTGCCTGCCGGGCTTCGGCGGCAGCGACGGGCCGCCCCTGAGCGGCATCGACCTGCCGGCCTACGCCCACCGCGTGGGGCGGCTGCTCGACGTCCTCGGGGTCGAGCGCCCCGTGTTCGTCGCCGGTCACTCCTTCGGTGGTGGCGTCGGGCTGCAGCTGGCCACCGAGCGCCCGGAGCGGGTGCGCTCGCTCACCCTCATCAACTCCGTCGGCGGCGCCCCCGGACGCCGGACCGGCCTGGTGGACGCCTCCTGGCTGCGCTGGGCTCTCGGCGCGGTCACCGAGCTCGCGCCGAGGGAGGTCCTCCGGGCCGCGCCGGCGATGCTGCGCGAGTTCGTCCCCAACGCGCTGCGCAAGCCGGTCACCCTCGCGCTCAGCGCCCGGCTCGCGCTGACCGTCTCGCTGGCCGGCCAGGCGGCCGACCTCGTCGGCTCCGGGATGCCCGTGCTGTTCGTGTGGGGCGACGCCGACCGGCTGATCGCGCCTGGCGAGCTCGGCAGCGTCACCGGGAGCCTGCCGGCCGAGGTGGTCCGCGGCCGGCACGGCTGGCTGATGACCCAGCCGGAGGAGTTCGCCGCGCTGCTGCGCAACGCCCTGGTGGTGCACGCCATGCTCGAGCGCCAGCGCCGCGGGCAGGCAGTGGTGCTCCCGCCCGGCGCGGTCCTGGCCGACCTCCTCCCACGCGAGCGGCGGGCGGCGACGCGGATCCCGCCGCCGGGCAGCGGGCGAGCCGCGCGCAGCGTCTGAGGCCCGCGTTGCAGACTGCTTCGGTGACGCCTGAGCGCCCCTGGCCCGGCTCCCCCGCGCCGCTCGGCGCGACGTGGGACGGCGCGGGCACGTCCTTCGCGCTGTTCTCCGCCAGCGCGGAGCAGGTGGATCTCTGCCTGTTCGACGAGCAGGGCCGGGAGACGCGGCTGCCGCTGGAGGACCGCACCGGCCACGTCTGGCACGGCTACGCCCCCGGGATCGGCCCCGGGCAGGAGTACGGCTACCGCGTCGACGGGCCGTTCGAGCCCGCGGCCGGCCTGCGCCACAACCCGTCCAAGCTGCTGACCGACCCGTACGCCCGAGCGATCACGGGCGGCTACCGGCTGGACGACGCCGTGTTCGGCTCGCTGCCGGGGCGCGACCGGGTGCAGGACCACCGGGACAGCGCGCCGTACGTCCCCCGGTCGGTCGTCGTGCACGACGACGTCGACTGGGGGCCGGACACCCCACCGGGGACGGCGTGGGCCGACAGCGTCGTCTACGAGCTGCACGTGAAGGGGTTCACCGCCCGCCATCCCGGCGTGCCCGAGCGCCTGAGGGGCACGTACGCCGGACTCGCGCACCCGGCCGCTGTCGAGCACCTGCTCGCGCTCGGCGTGACCGCGGTGGAGCTGCTGCCCGTGCACCACTTCGTCTCCGAGCCGCACCTGCTCCGGCGCGGGCTGACCAACCACTGGGGCTACAACTCGCTCGGCTACTTCGCCCCGCACGCGGGGTACTCCTCGACCGGCACCCACGGCCAGCAGGTGTCGGAGTTCAAGGCGATGGTCCGCGCGCTGCACGAGGCCGGCATCGAGGTGCTGCTCGACGTCGTCTACAACCACACGGCCGAGGGCGACGAGACCGGGCCGACGCTGTCGATGCGCGGGATCGACAACGTCAGCTACTACCGGCTGCTCGCGGAGGACCGGTCGCGCTACCGGGACTACACCGGCTGCGGCAACACGCTCGACGTGCGGACGTCGCACGTGCTGCAGCTGATCATGGACTCGCTGCGCTACTGGGTCACGGAGATGCACGTCGACGGGTTCCGCTTCGACCTGGCGTCCGCGCTGGCGCGCTCGATGCACGACGTCGACAAGCTGAGCTCCTTCCTGCAGGTGGTGCAGCAGGACCCGGTCGTGTCGTCGGTGAAGCTCGTCGCGGAGCCGTGGGACGTGGGCGAGGGCGGCTACCAGGTCGGGGAGTTCCCGCCGTTGTGGTCGGAGTGGAACGACCGCTACCGCGACGCCGTGCGCGACGCCTGGCGCGGCAGCTCCGGTGTGCGCGAGCTCGCCTACCGGCTCTCGGGCTCCTCCGACCTCTACAACGCCGACGGCCGCTCCCCGCAGGCCTCGGTGAACTTCGTGACGGCGCACGACGGCTTCACCCTGCGCGACCTCACGAGCTACGAGGCCAAGCACAACGAGGCGAACGGCGAGCAGAACCGCGACGGCGACGCGCACAACCGCTCGTGGAACTGCGGGGTCGAGGGCGAGACCGACGACGAGTCCGTCAACGCGCTGCGCCGGCGGCAGGCCCGCAACATGCTGACGACGCTGCTGATGTCGAGCGGCGTGCCGATGCTGAGCATGGGCGACGAGGTGCGCCGCACGCAGCGCGGCAACAACAACGCCTACTGCCAGGACAACGAGATCTCCTACCAGCCATGGGATCTGGAGCCGGACGCGAAGGACCTGCTCGAGCTCACCGCCCGGCTCGTCGCGCTCCGCCGCGCGCACCCGGTGCTCCGCCAGCGCAGCTTCTTCCTCGGCCGCAAGGACGAGTCCGGCGTCCGGGACCTCGGCTGGTTCGGCGGCGACGGCGAGGAGCTCACCGACGAGGACTGGTTCGACCACGACCGGCGCACCCTCGCGATGTACCTCGACGGCTCGGCCATCCGGGTGCGCGGGCCGCGCGGCGAGCGGATCGAGGACGACAGCCTGCTGCTGGTGCTGCACACCGGTGACCAGGACGCCGAGGTGCGGCTGCCCGGGCCGCCGTGGGCGACGGCCTACGAGGTGCTGGTGGACACCCGTGACGAGCGCCCCACCGCCGGGCCGACCCTGGGGGCGGGGTCGACCCTGTCGATGGTGGCGCGGTCCGCGGTGGTGCTGCGCGCCGTGCGGGGCTGAGCCGCGGCCGTCAGGCCGAGGCCATCAGGCCCAGGTCGGCGTCGCTCGGCAGCAGCGGCGAGTGCGGCAGCACGCGCACGCTGTAGCCGAAGGAGCCGGCCCGCTCGAGCGGCACCGTCCCCTCGAAGCGTCGCAGCCCGTCGTCGCCCACACCTGCGTCGACGAGCACGACGGCCGTCGGCGACTGCAGCTCGTCGGCCTCGTCGACCCGGCCGTAGACGGCCTGCACGGTCACGTCGTCGGCCTGCAGCCCGCCGAGGTCGACGATGGCCCGGAGCTCGAGCACCGCTCCGACCTGCGGGGCGTCGCCGACGCCCGCACCCTCCACGTGCACCACCCGCACGCCCGGCCAGCGGCGGGTCACCTCGTCCCGCCACTGCGCGAGCTCCTTGGCCGGCGCGTAGCCGTTCGCGGCGAGCTGCCGCGAGGCGTCCGCCGCGGGCCGGTAGAGCTGGTGGACGTAGTCGCGGAGCATCCGGCTGGCCAGCACCTTCGGCCCGGTCGTCTGCAGGGTGTGCCGGACCATGTCGATCCAGCGCTGCGGCACGCCACTGCCGTCGCGGTCGTAGAAGCGGGTGCGGACCTGCTTCTCGACGAGCTCGTAGAACGCGGCTGCCTCGAGGTCGTCGCGCCGGTCGGGGTCGGTGACGCCGTCGGCGGTGGGGATCGCCCAGCCGTTCTCCCCGTCGTACATCTCGTCCCACCAGCCGTCGAGGATCGAGAGGTTCAGGCCGCCGTTCAGCGCGGACTTCATGCCGGAGGTCCCACAGGCCTCCAGCGGCCGGAGCGGATTGTTCAGCCAGACGTCGCAGCCGCCGTAGAGGTAGCGCGCCATGCCGATGTCGTAGTCGGGAAGGAAGACGATGCGGTGCCGCACGTCGTGCTGGTCGGCGAACCGCACGATCTGCTGCACCAGCTCCTTGCCCCCGTCGTCGGCCGGGTGCGCCTTGCCGGCGATGACCAGCTGGATCGGCCGGTCGGGGTCGAGCAGCAGCGCCTTGAGCCGCTCGGGGTCGCGCATCATCAGCGTGAGGCGCTTGTAGGACGGCACCCGCCGGGCGAAGCCGATCGTCAGCACCTCGGGGTCGAAGACCGACCCGGTCCAGCCCAGCTCGGCGTCGGTCGCCCCGCGCTGCAGCCAGGACGCCTTCAGCCGCCGCCGGACCTCCGCCACCAGTCGCTCGCGCAGCAGCCGGCGGGTGGCCCAGATGTCGGTGTCGGACACCTTGGCGATGTCCTCCCAGCCCTTCGCCTCGCTGCTGAGCTTGGGGTTGACCGTGTTGGCGAGCTCGAGGATCTCCCGGGACACCCAGGTCGGGGCGTGGACGCCGTTGGTGACCGACGAGATCGGCACCTCGCTCGGGTCGAAGCCCGGCCACAGGTCGGCGAACATCTGCCGGCTGACGATGCCGTGGAGCTTGGCGACGCCGTTGCGGCGCTGGGCCATGCGCAGTCCCATGTGGGCCATGTTGAAGACGGCCGGGTCGGCTTCCTCGCCCAGCTCGAGGATCCGCTCGACGGGCACGCCCTCCACGGCGTTGTCGCCGCCGAAGTGCTTCTCGATCAGGTCGCGCGGGAAGCGGTCGATGCCCGCCGGGACGGGCGTGTGGGTGGTGAAGACGGTTCCGGCACGGACCGCCTCCTTCGCCTCGTCGTAGGCCAGGCCCCTCTCGACGAGCTCGCGGATCCGCTCGAGCCCGAGGAAGCCCGCGTGGCCCTCGTTGGTGTGGAAGACCTCGGGCTCGGGATCCCCGGACAGCCGGGTCCAGGCGCGGATGGCGCGGACTCCGCCGATGCCCAGCAGCATCTCCTGGTGCAGCCGGTGGTCGGTGCCGCCGCCGTAGAGCCTGTCGGTGACCTCGCGCTCCTCCGGGGCGTTCTCCTCCACGTCGGAGTCCAGCAGGAGCAGCGGCACCCGGCCCACCTGCGCGCGCCAGACGTGCGCGTGCAGGGTGCGGCCACCCGGCATCCCCACGGAGACGGTGACGGGCGAGCCGTCCTCCTCCTGGACACGCGTGAGCGGCAGCCCGTGCGGGTCGAGAGGGGGGTAGCGCTCCTGCTGCCAGCCCTCGGCGTTGAGCGACTGCTTGAAGTAGCCCGCCCGGTAGAGCAGCCCCACGCCGAGGATCGGCACACCGAGGTCGGAGGCCGCCTTCAGGTGGTCGCCGGCGAGGATGCCGAGACCGCCGGAGTACTGCGGCAGCACCTCGGTGATCCCGAACTCCGGCGAGAAGTACGCGATGCAGGCCGGGGCGCCCTCGATCGACTGGTACCACCGCGGCGTCGTGAGATAGGCCTGCAGGTCCTCGTGGAGCGCCGCGAGCTCGCCCAGGAACGCCTTGTCCTTCGCCAGCGCGGCGAGGCGCTCCGGGCTCACCTCGCCCAGCAGCCGGACCGGGTCGCGGTCCACGGCGTCCCAGACCTCGGGGTCCACCGAGCGGAACAGGTCGAGCGACTGCGCGTGCCAGGACCAGCGAAGGTTCATGACGAGCTCTGCGAGCGGAGCCAGCGGCTCGGGCAGGGCGAGGCGGACGGTGAACCGGCGGAGTGCTCTCACCCGGGCGACCCTAGTGGCCCTCGCCACCCGCGTGACCAGCCGGCGGGACACGCGCGGGGATGTTCCTCGCCAGGGAGCCTGGGTACGGTCGCGAACGATGGTGGGACGGATAGCAGTCACAGGAGTCAGCCCGACGGTCTCGTGCGGTCAGTACCCCGCACGCGCTGTGACGGGGGAGACACTCGACGTCTCGGCGATCGTGTTCCGCGAGGGGCACGACGCCGTTGCGGCGGACGTGGTGGTGAAGGGACCCGACGGCAAGCGGCGTCCCTTCCTGCGCATGTCCCCCGGCGC
>SCTD01000212.1 GCA_004299215.1 Frankiales bacterium
ACCGGGTAGTACCAGTCCATCGAGAAGCGGCTCTTGTCGAGGAAGACCTCGGGGTGGTGCACCACGGAGTGCTGGAGCAGGCCCGCGGCGAGCTCCCACTCGGGCTGCGGCTCCCCCAGCAGGTCGGCGAGCGCGAGCCCGCAGCGCAGCGCCTGGTAGCTGCTGGAGGACCCGGTGACGAGCGCGTCGGGGTCGGTGACGCCCTCCGGCGAGCGGGACCAGTGCAGGTGCCCGGCCGGGTGCTGCAGGTCGAGCACGAAGTCGAGGGCGCGCTTGACGTGCGGCCACATCTGGTCGACCAGGCTGCGGTCGCGGGTGATGGTCCACCACTGCCAGACGCCGACCGCGACGTACGCGCACTGGTTGGTGTCGACGCTGGCGTCGAGGACGTCCTCGCCGACGTACTTCATCCGCCAGACGCCGTCGTGCTCCTGCGTGCGCCGCATCCAGGCGTACGCCGCACGCGCCTCGGCGAGCCGGCCGCCGAGCGTCAGCGCCATGGCGCACTCGACGTGGTCCCACGGGTCGGTGTGGCCGTCCGGCCAGGGCAGCGCGCCGGTGGGGTGCTGGACGGCGGCGATGGAGTCGACGGTCTGCTGCAGCTGCTCGGCCGTCAGCACGCCGGGGAGGTCACGCAGCATGCGACACCTGCGCCGGCTTCTGCAGGTAGACGACCAGGCTCTTGCCGACCACCGGGTTGAGCAGCCGCTCGGCGAGCTGGGTGACCTTCGGCTTCTTCATCATGTCCCAGACGAGCAGCCGGTGGTACGCCTTCACGAGCGGGTGTTCGCCGTCGGTGACGCCGACGGCGCACTTCAGCCACCAGTAGGGCGCGTGCAGCGCGTGCGTGTGGTGCTCGCCGGTGGGCTCCAGCCCGGTGCCGGCCAGGCGCCGGCGCAGCTCCGACCCGCGGTAGATGCGGACGTGGCCACCCTCGACCTCGTGGTAGGCGCTGGAGAGCGCCCAGCAGACCAGCTCCGGCCCCCAGCGCGGCACCGTGACGGCGATGAGGCCGCCCGGCTTGAGCACGCGGAACAGCTCGCGCATCGCGCGCTCGTCCTCGGGCAGGTGCTCGAGCACCTCGGCGGCGATGATCCGGTCGAAGGTGCCGTCGGCGAAGGGCAGGTCGTACGCCGTGCCGCGGACGGTCCGGGCGCTGGCGCCCTCCGGCACCTCGCCCGCCTCGGCCATCGCGGCGAACATCGCCGAGACGTCCTTGAGCTCCGCGGCGTCCATGTCCAGGGCGGTCACGTCGGCGCCGCGGCGGTAGAGGGCGAAGGCGTGCCGCCCGCCGCCGCAGCCCATGTCGAGGACGCGGTCCCCGGGGCCGACGGGGAAGCGGTCGAAGTCGACGGTCAGCAAGGGGTGCTCTCCTTCAGGGTGGTGCGGTACCAGGCGACGGTCTGCTCGGCGACGGCGCGCCAGGTGAAGCGCTCGACGACGCGGGCGCGGCCGGCGGCGCCGATGCGCGCGGCCAGCTCCGGGTCGTCGAGCAGGCGGCCGACGGCGGCGGCCAGCGCCTCCGGGTCGCCGGGCGGGACGTGCAGGGCGGTCTCGCCGTCGGGGCCGACGACCTCGGGGAGAGCACCCGCGGTCGTCGCCACCAGCGGGGTCGCGCAGGCCATCAGCTCCACGGCCGGCAGGCTGAAGCCCTCGTAGAGGCTCGGGACGACGCCGACGTCGGCCGATCCGAAGAGGTCGACCAGCTCCTGCTCGGGGAGCCCGCTGACGAAGCGGACCGCGTCGTGCAGGCCGAGCCGATCGATCGCCTTGAGCGCCGGCCCGTCGGTCCTGGGCCGGCCGACGACGACCAGCTCGACGTCGCGCTCGGTGCGCAGCTTGGCGACGGCCTCGAGCAGCGGCACGAGGCCCTTGAGCGGCACGTCGGCGCTGGCGGTGGCGACGATCCGGCCGCGGACGCGCGGCGTGCTGGGCGGGGCGAAGACGTCGGTCTCGACCCCGACCGGGACGACCGTGATCCGGTCGACCGGGACCTCGAAGTCGCGGACGATGTCGACCTTGCTGTTGTCGCTGACGGTGAGGATCGCGGGGAGCTTCTGCACGACCCGCTTCTGCATGCGCAGGAAGGAGTACCAGCGGCGGGTGCTGATCCGCTTCCGGCCGCGGGCGGCGGCCAGGTCGTGCCGGCGGTCCTCGGTGATCGGGTGGTGCACGGTGGCCACCACGTTGAGACCGGCCCGCTGCAGGAGCAGGTGGCCGTACCCCAGCGTCTGGTTGTCGTGCACGACGTCAGGCTTCGTCGTACGCGCCTGCAGCACGCGCGCGGCGCGCAGGCTGAAGGTGAGCGGCTCGGGGAAGGCCGCCGTCGCCATCGAGAGGAACTCGAGGACGTCGATCGGGCTGCGGAACTCGCGGAGCCGGGGCACGCGGAACGGGTCGGGCTCGCGGTAGAGGTCCAGGCTGGGGACCCTGGTCAGCGTCGGCCCGGCGTCCAGCTCGGGGTAGGGCTGGCCGGAGAGCACCTCGACCTCGTGGCCGAGGGCGACCAGCTCGCGGGAGAGCGCCCGGACGTAGACGCCTTGACCGCCGCAGTGCGGCTTGCTCCGGTAGCTGGTCAGCGCGATCCGCAGCGGGCGGCCGCCGTCGGCTGCGGTGCGCGTCATGGTGCTCCTCGGGTCAGGGAGGCACCACGCTACCTACGGTGCCGTAGACACCAACGCACACCTGTCTGCGATTGTGCCCACGGAAGGAGCGTCAGGACGGCTCGAGCAGGTCCTGGACCTGGGCGATCACCGGGTTGCAGACCTCGAA
>SCTD01000213.1 GCA_004299215.1 Frankiales bacterium
CGGCCGGGTGCAGGGTCATCCAGCCCTCGCCGATCCCCTTGCGGCTGAAGAACTCGCCGCGGCTGTAGAAGATCACCTCGTCGTTGTCGACGTTGGCGTGGAAGAACGGCACCCGCAGCGCCTCGGGATCGGTCTCGAACGGCCGCGGCACGAAGGTCGCGATGTCGAACGCCCCGCACCGGAAGGTCGTGTGCACGCTCGGCGGGAGGTGGTAGCCGGGTGCGGTGACGGGACGGATGTCCTCGACCGACAGGCGGTACGGAGACAGGTCCCCGGCCCAGCCGACCGCGTTGAAGGGGTTGTGGGGGTAGCGGAAGGTCGTCCACTGCCCGCGCCGCCGGACCTTGAGCCGCCAGCGCCCGTCGGCGTCGGCCGCCCAGTCGGCGGGCGGCTCGGAGTACGGCTCGGGCGTCACCAGCACCCGCGGGTCCACCACCGCGTGCCGTCCCATCAGCCCGAAGTCGGGGCGGGTCACCGGCGCGACGGACTCGACGACGAGCAGGAACGTCGGCTCGCTCGGCACGATGCGGTGCGCCGTCCCGCGCGGGAGGACGAGGTACTGCTGGTCGGCGAAGTCCAGGGGGCCGTAGTCGGTCTGCAGCACGCCGGCGCCCTGGTGCACGTAGACCACCTCGTCCGCGTCGCCGTTGCGGTAGGCGTACGGCATCGCCGCGGCGAGCCGGCTCACCCAGACGCGCAGCGCGCTGTTGGACAGGACCGGGCTGCGCCAGCCCTCCGGGTCCTCCGCGTCCGCGGGCGTCAGGCCGTTCAGGTCGAACGACAGCGGCCGCAGCGGCCCGTCGACGGCCACCCAGGCCGTCGGCGGCGTGGTCCGGTAGAGATGGCTGACCGGACCGGCGAACGCCTCCCTGCCGTGCTCCTCCTCGACCAGCCCGGCCGGGATGCCGACATGGGTCTGCCGGGCGACGCGGCCCTTCACCTCGCTCATGCCGCGGAAGGTACGCCTGCATCCACAGTCCGGCGTTGCGGACCCGTTCTGTCGGGGCCTCGTCGTAGCGTTCCGGCCATGGGTGCCGAGACCGTCGACCTGCCGCTCCCCGTGCTGGGGTCGCTGTCGCCGTCACGCGCCGGGGACTTCATGACCTGCCCGCTGCTGTTCCGCTACCGGACCATCGACCGGCTGCCCCAGGCGCCGTCGTCCGCGGCGACCCGCGGCACCGTCGTGCACTCGGTGCTGGAGCGCCTGTTCGACCTGCCCGCCGCCGAGCGCACGCTCGAGGCCGCCGCCGGGCTGCTCCGCCCCGAGTGGGACAGGCTCGTCGCGGCCGAGCCCGAGGTGGCCGGCCTGTTCGAGGACGCCGAGAGCCTGGCGACGTGGCTCGACAGCGCGCGGGAGCTGCTGGCGGGCTACTTCACCCTCGAGGACCCGACGCGTCTCGAGCCCGCCGAGCGGGAGCGGCTGGTCGAGGTGGTGCTGCCCGGTGGGTTGCGGCTGCGCGGCATCGTCGACCGGCTCGACGTCGCGCCCACCGGCGAGGTGAGGATCTGCGACTACAAGACCGGCGCCAGCCCCAGGGAGATGTTCGAGGGCAAGGCGCTCTTCCAGATGAAGTTCTACGCGCTGGTGCACTGGCGGACGACCGGGGTGGTGCCGCGGCTGCTGCAGCTGATGTACCTCGGCGACCGCGAGGTGCTGCGCTACTCCCCCGACGAGGCCGACCTGGTCGCCACGGAGCGCAAGCTGCTGGCGCTCTGGACCGCGATCGAGCGGGCCATCCAGCTGCGTGACTTCCCGCCGCGGCCGAGCCGGCTCTGCGACTGGTGCGACCACCAGGCCCTCTGTCCCAGCTTCGGCGGCACCCCACCGCCGTTCCCCGAGCGCGTGCCGGGGCCGGACGAGCCGCTCCCCCACCAGCGGGCGGCGGTCGAGGCGCTCCCGGCGAGGTGATCCGCGGGGGCTGCTGGTGCAGGGCCGCAGTGGCAGACTGGCGGGCAGCCCGCCGACCCCCGAGGAGCAGCCGTGAGCCTGACCGAGTCCACCGCGTCGCAGCACGCCGACGAGCTCGTCACCGGTGCCGTCACCACCGCGTCACCCGAGATCATGGCGGTCGGCCAGGACCTCTACCTGCCGTTCCCGCAGGAGTTCGAGACGGTCGAGGAGGAGCGCGCGCACCGCAAGGCCAAGCTGGCCGCCGCCTTCCGGATGTTCAGCAAGGCGGGGCTCGACGAGGGTGTCGCCGGGCACGTGACGGTGCGCGACCCCGAGTTCCCGGACTCCTACTGGGTCAACCCGTTCGGCATGCACTTCAGCATGATCAAGAGCTCCGACCTGGTCCGGGTCGACCACGAGGGCAACGTCGTGGAGGGCACCCGCGCCGTGAACGGCGCTGCCGTCGCCATCCACTGCGCCGTGCACGCCGCGCGTCCGGACGTGGTCGCCGCCGCGCACGCGCACGGGCCGTACGGCAAGACGCTCTCGTCGCTGGACATGACGATCGAGCCGCTGACCCAGGACGCCTGCGCGTTCTACGACGACGTCGGCACCTACGACGACTACCGCGGGGTGGTGCTCTCCTCGGAGGAGGGCCAGCGGATCGGCCGGGCGCTCGGGCAGCACAAGGCGGTGATCCTGCGCAACC
The DNA here is from genome assembly GCA_004299215.1 of Frankiales bacterium. Classification (GTDB taxonomy): domain Bacteria; phylum Actinomycetota; class Actinomycetes; order Mycobacteriales; family SCTD01; genus SCTD01. The sequence continues at coordinate 2,601 of SCTD01000213.1, forward strand.
ACGGGATGCTCACCGTCGGCGAGACCGTCGACAGCGCGGCCTGGTGGTTCCTGACCCTGGAGCGCACCGCCCAGGCGCAGCTGATGGCCTACAGCGCCGCGGCCGGGCTGGGCAGCAAGCCGATCCAGATCGTCCCCGAGGAGGCCGAGGCCACCCGCGGACAGGTCGGCTTCGAGCTGGCCGGCTGGTTCCAGTTCCAGCCGATCTGGGAGCGCATCAGCCGCGACAACCCCGACATCTTCGACTGAGCGCCGAGGTAAGGACCGCTCACGACCCCGCGACGGTCGTGAACGCCCGGTAGTGGTCGACGTCGACGGGCTGCTTCGCGGCGACATGCCGCAGGAGCAGCAGCAGCGAGCGCCCCACCCCGTCGCGGTGGAAGAGCCTGCGGGCGGCGGCCGCGTCACGGGGCTGCCCCGCCAGCTCGCAGAACGCGCGATGCACCTCGTGCGGGTCGTCCGCGTCCTGCACCAGCACGCCTGACCCGAGCGCCTGCACCACCTCGGTGAAGTGGCTCGCAGGGGTGGACATCGTGGGGATGCCCAGCAGGGCGGCCTCGCGGAGGACCCGCGGCTGGCCGTCCCAGCGGCTGAGCAGGACGACCCCGCGGGCGCGCTCGAGCTCGCGCACCAGATCAGCGCCGCGGCTGGTCGTGTCCCAGCGGAGAAGTCCCTGCTCGACGAGCGCCGGCAGGACGTCGGGGCGCGGGCTGCCGTCCTCCGGGGCGTAGAGGACGGCCGCGGGTCGCGGGAGCTCCTCGGCGTGGGTCTCCAGCCACGCGCAGAGGCGGTCGAGCCCCTTGCGCCAGGTGTCGAGCCGGCTGACGAACGCCAGTGGGCCGTGCTCCTCCCCGCCGGCCGGCCGGGAGACGTCGAGGACGGCGTCAGCCAGGGGCGTCCGCGGCGCGGGCAGGGGCAGCAGCGCGACCTGCTGGCGCGGCAGGTGCGCGAGCCGTGCCTCCTCCGCCGACTGGACGACGAACGCCGCCGCGAGCAGTCGCCAGAGCACCCCCATCAGGCGGACGGCGTGCGGCTTGACCCGCAGGAGGGCCGGCCGGCGGTGACGGAACCACGAGCCACCGCCGAAGTCGTCGCCGAGCATGCTCATCGGGCTCAGGACCACCGGGACCCCGCGCACCCTCAGCAGGAAGGCGAGCAGGAGGTGCGTCTGCGGAAGCACCATGTGGACGTGCGCGACGTCGTAGCGGCGACGCAGCGCGTCCAGGACGCTTCCGCAGCGCACGTACTCCAGCTCGCCGTCGACGCCCCGCCGGGCGTCGTAGAGGTGACGGCCGTCCGTCGCCTGCAGGACGACGTCCTCCGTCGCTGCAGCCGCCGCCAGACCCGCCACGGTCTCGTAGATCTCGTACGACTCCACCTCACGCAGGTGGAGTCCCGTGTGCACCACCAGGACACGAAGCCTCCGCGCGGTCACCACCGAGCCGTCCGGAGCTCGTCCGCCAGGCGCAGCGCCAACGCGACGACGGTCAGCGTCGGGTTGGCGTAGCCGCTCGTCGGGAAGACCGAGCTGCCCGCGACGTAGAGGTTGCGCTTCCCGTGCACGCGACCCTGCGGGTCGACCACCCCCTGGCGCGGGTCGGCGTGCATGCGCGTCGTCCCCATGTGGTGCCACTGGCCGCGTTGCTCGGCCGGCGGCCACTCGTCGCCCAGGCAGTTCTCGAGCCGGCCGAGACCGGCTCGCCGGAGCGCCGTGTCGATCAGGTCCTGCGCCTGCCGGACGGACCGCCGGTCGAGCTCCGTCAGCCGCCAGTCCAGCCGCGCCAGGGGGACGCCGTGCGTGTCCCGCTTGCTGTCGAGGGTGACCCGGGACAGCGGGTTGGGCGCCTGCTCGGACATGGCGCGCAGCTGGATCATCGTGTCGGGGAAGCTGCCCGCCCGCCCGCGTCGGTGCGCCAGCTGCCGCCGGACGACGCGCAGCAGGTCGGGGAGGTGCCGCACGGCGGTGCCGGCGTGGCCGAGCAGGTGGCTCGGCAGGGGACGGTCGACGAGGGCGTGCTTC
>SCTD01000703.1 GCA_004299215.1 Frankiales bacterium
GCGGGTGGACGGGCAGGAACGCGCGCACCGTCACGACGACCGCGGTCAGCGACGCCAGCGCCGTCGCCGCGAGCTGGACGGCGACCGGCACCGACAGCCCGGCGGCCGCCGCGCCGGTCAGCGCGCCGCCGACCGACCCGAGGCTGAAGGCCGCGTGGAAGCGCGGCATGAGGACGCGGTCGAGCCGCCTCTCGACGTCGGCTCCCTCGACGTTCATGGCGACGTCCCAGGCGCCGATCCCTAGCCCGGTCAGCAGCAGCCCGAGCCCGGCGAGGACCGCCTCGCCGCGCGCGACGCCCAGCGCCACCAGGAGGAGACCGGCCCCCACCACGGTGCAGCCGGCGGCCACGGTGCGCGCCGGTCCGAGCCGGGCGACGACCGGACCGCTGGCCGGGAGGCCGAGCACCGACCCGGCGGACAGGCAGAGCAGCAGCAGCCCCAGCTGCGACGGCGTGAGGTCCAGGGCGTCCCGGATCGCCGGCAGCCGGGACACCCACGAGGCGAAGACGACGCCGTTCAGCGCGAAGACGAGCGCAACGGCGACCCGCGCCCGCTCCGCGCGGTCGACCCGCGACCTGCTGACGAGGTCGGTGGTCACCGGGACTGCGCCATCCACGAGGCGTGCAGGCGCGCGTAGACGCCGTCCTGCCGGACCAGATCCGCGTGCGGGCCGCGCTGCACCACGACGCCGGCGTCGACCACGATCACCTCGTCGGCGGCCTCCGCGGTGGAGAGCCGGTGGGCGATCGCCAGGGTGGTGCGACCGCGGGTCAGCGAGTCCAGCGCCCGCTGCAACCGGACCTCGGTCGCGGGGTCGACGGCGGAGGTCGCCTCGTCGAGGACGAGCAGGTCGGGGTCGGCGACGTACGCCCGGGCGATCGCGACCAGCTGCCGCTCCCCGACGCTGAGGCTGTCGCCCCGCTCGCCGACCGGGGTGCGCACCCCGTCCGGCAGCTGCTCGAGCCAGTCCGTCAGGCCCAGCGCCTCGAAGGCCTGCGCGACGTCGTCGTCGGTCGCGTCGCGCCGGCCGTACCGCACGTTCTCGGCGATCGTGGTGTCGAAGAGGAAGCCGTCCTGCGGCACCATCACGACCCGCGAGCGGAGGGAGTCGAAACGCACCTCGTCGAGTGGGATCCCGGACAGGAGCACGGCGCCGCGGGTCGGGTCCATCAGCCGGGTCAGCAGCTTGGCGAAGGTGGTCTTGCCGCTCCCGGTCTCGCCGACGACGGCGACCCGGGTGCGCGGCGCGATCTCGAGCGTGACGTCGTGCAGCACGTCGGGACCGCCGGGGTAGGCGAAGGTCACGCCGTCGAAGCGGACGCCGACCGGACCCTCGGGCAGCGCGCGGCCGGTCTCGGGGTCGGCGACGTCGCTGGGCGTGTCCAGCACGCCGAGCACGCGGCGCAGCCCTGCGACGGCGTTCTGCGCCTCGTTGAGCACCTCGGTCGCCACCTGCACGGGCTGCACGAACAGCGCCACCAGGAACAGGAACCCGAC
>SCTD01000214.1 GCA_004299215.1 Frankiales bacterium
CCCGCGTCAACGGCCGGCTGGTGCCCCTCGAGTCACCCCTCGAGAACGGCGACGTCGTCGAGGTCTTCACCAGCAAGGCCGAGAACGCCCACCCCTCGCAGGACTGGCTGCAGTTCGTCAAGAGCCCGCGGGCGCGCAACAAGATCAAGCAGTGGTTCGCCAAGGAGCGCCGCGAGGACGCCGTCGACAGCGGCAAGGACGCCATCGCCCGGGCCGTCCGCAAGCAGGGCCTGCCCCTGCAGCGGCTGCTGTCCGGCGAGGCACTGCCGAACATCGCCAAGGAGCTGCACCTCGCCGACGTGTCCGCGCTCTACGCCGAGGTCGGCGAGGGTCGGGTGTCGGCGCAGCACGTCGTCCAGCGGATCATGGCCGGGCTGGGCGGCACCGAGGGTGCGGTCGAGGACCTCGCCGAGACCGCTGTCCCGACCAAGCCGGTCCGCCGGCCGCGGCCGGTCGGCGACCCGGGCATCGTCGTCAAGGGCGTGTCCGACGTCTGGGTGAAGCTCGCCCGCTGCTGCACCCCGGTGCCGGGCGACGACGTCGTCGGCTTCGTGACCCGTGGTCGCGGGGTGTCGGTGCACCGGGGCGACTGCGTCAACGCCGGACCGCTGCTGGCGGAGAAGGACCGCGTGGTCGAGGTCGAGTGGGCGCCGACCTCCGGCTCGATGTTCCTGGTCGCGATCCAGGTCGAGGCGCTCGACCGCACCCGGCTGCTCTCGGACGTGACCCGGATGCTCTCGGACGCCCACGTGAGCATCCTGTCGGCGACGGTGACGACCACCCGGGACCGCGTCGCGGTCTCCCGGTTCACCTTCGAGATGGCCGACCCCAAGCACCTCGGCCACCTGCTCACCCAGGTCCGCAACGTGGAAGGCGTCTACGACGCCTACCGCGTCACCAGCTAGACCCCGCATCCCCTGCGTTCTCGGGCGCTCGGGGCGCCGGTTCCGTACGAGAACGCAGGGGATGCGGGAGTGCAGGAGGTGGCTACGCGGCCTTGGGCTTGGCGCGCAGGGTCGTGATCTGCACCGGGGTGTTGGGCTTGCCGTCACCGACGCCGTTGGACTCGTCGGAGCCCGCCGCGGCGATCTCCTCGAGCACCTCGAGACCGGAGACGATCGTGCCGAAGGGGGTGTAGTTCGGCGGGAGGGCGCTGTCCTCGTAGACGAGGAAGAACTGGCTGCCGTTGGTCGCCGGGCCGGAGTTGGCCATCGCGACCGTGCCGCGCTCGTACGTCGCACCCTCGAGGTTCTCGTCCTTGAAGGAGTAGCCGGGCCCGCCGTTGCCGGAGCCGTCCGGGCTGCCGCACTGCAGCACGCTGATGCCCTCGGTGGTGAGCCGGTGGCAGGGGGTGTCGTCGAAGTACTGGAAGTGCGCGAGCGAGCGCAGGTTGTTGGCCGTGCACGGGGCCTTCGCGCTGTCCATCTCGAAGACGATGTCGCCCCGGTTGGTGGCGATGGTGACCAGGAAGACCTGCTCGGTCTCGACGCCCTCGGTCGGCGGCAGCTCGACCTCGCGGGTCGCCGGCGTGTCGGTCCGCGGGTACTCGCAGCCGGGGTCGCCGGCCGCGGCCGGCGAGGCGGCGGCCGAGGGCGCCGCGCTGCCGGTCGGGGCGGCACTGGCCGGGGCGGACGCGCTCGGCTGAGCGGCCACGTCCGTGCCGTCGTCGCCGCCGCCGACGCTCACCGCAGCGGCGATGGCCGCACCGGCGATGAGCAGGACCGCGACGACGCTCGCGATGATCGCCTGGCGCTGCTTCTTGCGCTGGGCGGCCGCTGCCCGGCGGGCCGCCTGACGCTCGGCCCGCTGCCGGGCGAGCTCCTTCTCGCGCTTGCTGCTCGCCACGCTTGTCCTCCTGCTGGTTCTGCGTCGGGTCGTACCGGCACGCGCGCCTGCGCGGCGCCCGGAGTCTAGGGAATCCCGCTGGGATGCGTGCGGGCAACGCCGCTACGCTCGGGTCACCGTCCGGTACCGATCGGCGGTCATCCGACCTACCGAGAGGACGTCCGTGCTCGTCCGCGGGTTCCCCGCCCAGGCCTTCGACACCAACTGCTACGTCGTCGCGCCCGGACAGGGCGAGGAGTGCGTCGTCGTCGACCCGGGGATCGGGGTCGAGCAGCAGCTCGACGACCTGCTACGCGAGCACGACCTCAAGCCGGTCGCGGTCCTGCTGACGCACGGGCACCTGGACCACACCTTCTCGGTCACGCCCGTCTCGGGCGCTCGCGGGATCCCCGCCTGGATCCACCCGCAGGACCGGGACCAGCTCGCCGACCCGGTCAAGTACCTCAGCGCCGGCTCCTCCCAGCTGTTCGGGGGGCGGCTCGAGTGGACCGAGCCGGAGGACGTGCGCCTGCTGGACCCGGCGGAGCCGCTCGAGATCGCCGGCCTGCGCATCGGCGTCGACTGGGCGCCCGGCCACACCCCCGGCTCGGTCGTCTTCCGGCTGCCCGGCGACGAGGCCGACGGCGAGGCGGGCGCGCCCCTCCTGCTGTCCGGCGACGTGCTGTTCGCCGGCTCGATCGGCCGCACCGACCTGCCCGGCGGCAGCTGGGAGCAGATGCAGGCATCGCTCGCGGGCGTGATCCTGCCGATGAGCGACGAGACCGTGGTGCTGCCCGGCCACGGGCCGGCCACGACGATCGGGCGCGAGCGCGCGGCGAACCCCTTCCTGCAGGACCTGCCGCCGGCTCCACCCTCCCGGGGGCTGTGATGGTCGCCTTCCGCGCGCCCAAGGGCGTGCCGGACTACGTCCCACCGCGCTCCGAGCACCTGCTCGCGGTGCGCGAGGCCATGGTGGCGCCGCTGCGGCTCGCGGGCTACGGCTACCTCGAGCTGCCGGTCTTCGAGGACACCGCGCTGTTCGCCCGCGGGGTGGGTGAGACGACCGACGTGGTGAGCAAGGAGATGTTCACCTTCGTCGACAAGGGCGACCGCTCGATCACGCTCCGCCCGGAGGGCACCGTCGGGGCGGTCCGGGCGGTCCTCGAGGCCGGGCTGGAGCGCGGCGCGCTGCCGGTCAAGCTCTGGTACGCCGGGCCGATGTTCCGCTACGAGCAGCCGCAGTCCGGCCGGCAGCGGCAGTTCACGCAGGTCGGCGCCGAGGCGCTCGGCTCCGACGACCCCGCGTTGGACGCCGAGCTGATCGCACTGGCCGACACCGCCTACCGCTCCCTCGGCCTGACGCAGACCGTGCTGCACCTGGCCACCCTCGGCGACCCGGAGGACCGCGCCGGCTACAGCAGCCGGCTGCGCGAGTGGCTGCGCCCCCGGGTCGGCGGCCTCGACGCCGAGACGGACCGGCGGATCGAGCTGAACCCGCTGCGGGTGCTCGACGACAAGCGGCCGGAGGTGCGCGCCGCCACCGCGGACGCCCCGCTGCTCACCGACGTCATCGGGCCCGAGGCGAAGGCGCACCACGAGGCCGTCCGCCGCCACCTGACCGACCTCGGCGTCGCCTTCGTCGACGACCCGCGGCTGGTGCGCGGCCTGGACTACTACCGGCGCACGACGTTCGAGTTCATCCACCCGCTGCTGGGTGCGCAGTCGACGATCGGCGCCGGCGGGCGGTACGACGGGCTGTCCGAGGCCATCGACGGCCCGCCGCTGCCCGGCATCGGGTGGGCGCTGGGGGTCGACCGGACCCTGCTCGCCCTGGAGGCCGAGGGCGTGCTGCCCGCGGAGGCGCCCCGGGCCCAGGTGTTCTTCGTACCGCTCGGCTCCGAGGCCAAGGCCCGCTCCGTGACGCTCGCCGGGGAGCTCCGGCGGGCGGGGATCGCCGCCGACCTGGCCTACGGCGACCGCGGGATGAAGGGCGCCATGAAGGCCGCGGACCGGAGCGGAGCGGCGTACGCCGTCGTGCTCGGCGACCGCGACATCGAGGCCGGCGAGGCCCAGCTCAAGGACCTGCGCGAGCACGCGCAGGTCGCCGTACCTCTCGACGCCCTCGTCGAGACCCTGAGGGAGAAGCTGCAGTGATCCGCACCCACGAGGCCGGAGCGCTCCGCGAGGAGCACGCCGGCACGACCGTCACCCTCACCGGCTGGGTGGCCCGTCGGCGCGACCACGGCGGCGTCGCGTTCCTCGACCTGCGCGACCGCAGCGGCATCGCCCAGGTGGTGGTCCGCGACGAGGCGGTCGCGCACGGCCTCCGCAACGAGTACTGCCTGAAGGTCACCGGCGAGGTCAGCCGCCGCCCCGAGGGCAACGAGAACGACGCGCTGCCGACCGGTCGTGTCGAGGTCGTCGCCACGGAGGTCGAGGTGCTCAGCGAGGCGGCGCCGCTGCCGTTCCCGATCGACGACCACGTCGAGGTGGGGGAGGAGGCCCGGCTGCGCCACCG
>SCTD01000215.1 GCA_004299215.1 Frankiales bacterium
GAGGACCGCGACGCGCTCACCGTCGAGATGCGCATCGCCCCGGACGGCACCGTGACCGCCGCCGACGTCTACGCGACGCGGATCCGGTCGGACACCCGGCTGTCGTACGAGACCGCGGCCGCAGTGCTGGCCGGTCAGCGGCCGGAGGAGGTCGCGGACGAGGTCCTCGACGCGCTCCGCTGGCTGCGCACCGCCGGTGCCCGGCTCGGCGTGCAGCGGCTGCGCCGCGGTGGCGTCGAGGCGCGGCGCGTCGAGCCGGACCTCACGGTCGAGGTGGTCGAGGGCGAGGCCTCGACGGTCGCCGCGTCGCCGTCCAACCCTGCGAACCTGCTCATCGAGCGGCTGATGGTCGCCGCGAACGAGTCCGTCGCCGGCTGGCTGGTCGACCGCGGGCTGCCCGGGATCTTCCGCGTGCACCCGGCTCCCGGGGCGGACGCGGCTCCGGCGCTGGAGGCGTTCTGCGCCGCGTCGGGCTACCACCCGGGCTTCGGCTCGACGCTGACGCCGCTCGGGCTGGCCGCGCTGTCGGCCCAGCTCGACGCCGCGGCCGACGACACCGCGTCGGCCGTCTGGGACGTGCTGCTCGGCTTCCTCGGCCGGGCGTCGTACACCCCGGACGCCGGCCGGCACTTCGGCCTCGCGTCCGACGGCTACTCGCACTTCACCAGCCCGATCCGGCGGTACGCCGACCTCGCCGTGCACCGCGTGCTGCACGCCTTCCTCGCCGGCAAGCGCGACCCCGCGGACTTCCCCTCCGGGGACGAGATGCGCGAGCTCTGCGCGCACATCAACACCGCCGCGCGCTCGGCGTCGCAGGCGGAGAACCAGATGCGCAAGTCGCTCTGGCTCGCCGAGCTGGCCTCCGCCGACCCGGCCACGCGCTACCCGGCGCGCGTGACGGGCGTCGGGCCGAAGGGCGTCTTCGTGACGCTCGACAGGTCGCGAGTGAGCGGGATGGTGCTCTCCCGCGAGCTGCCGGGCCGTGGCTGGGCGCCGACCGCGGACGGCCTCGCCCTGCGGGACGCGGCCGGCCACTCGCTGGGGTACGGCGACGTCGTCACGGTGAAGATCACCTCGGCCGACTGGGAGTCAGGCCAGCTCGAGCTGGCGCTGGACGGGCCGGGGCCGGAGCGGTCCGCGGGGGCGCGGTCGGGCGCGCGGGGCTCAGCCTCGCGGGGCTCGAGCGCACGGCCGCGGGCGCGGAAGAAGCCCTCGCCGGCCGCGTAGTCGACGCGAGGCGCCGTCCGGTGGGACACGAGCGGCCGCAGGTCGCGGGGACCGGCCTTCGCGTCGGGAACGAGCAGTCCACTGGTCGCGGTAACCGGCTAGCCACGACGCCGAGGGGCCCGATGCGGATGCGCTGAGCGGTCCTGCTTCGCTGGTCCCGTGCAGCGGCAACGATGGGCTGTCAGTGCGCTTTTCTTCACC
>SCTD01000216.1 GCA_004299215.1 Frankiales bacterium
CAAGGGCATGCGCGGCTTCTTCACCCGCGACGAGTCGGGTCGGGTGACGGGGGTGCACATGGGTGGTCGGCTGGCCAGCCGGGTGGCCGTCAACGCCTAGCGCTCCGGAGCGGGCAGGAGGTCGCCGCCGGACCGCGAAGTCGTCAGGATGCGACGACTGCCGATCGCCCTGCTGCTCGCTCTCGCGCTGCCGGCCTGCGGATCCACGGTCGCGACGACAGGCACGGGTGCCCAGGGCGTCGCCGGTGCCCCGGGGAGCACGGACTCCCTCGAGGCGCCGGTGCCCGGGACCGCCGGCAGCGACGGGCTCGGCGTCGCCGAGCCCGGGACGACGTCCGGCGCAGCTGCGTCCGGCGCGGCCGGCAGCGGCACCACCGGCGGCGGGGCGGGCACGTCGAACGGGTCGGCAGGGGGCTCGGCCGGTCCCGGCGCGGCATCCGGCTCGGGGCCCGCAGCAGGGCCCGCCGCCGCCGCCGGTGCCGTCGGACCGGGCATCACCGCCGACGCGATCCACCTCGGCATCGCGTACTTCCCCGACGCGGCGGCCGGGAACGCCGCACTGGGCGCTGCCGGTGCCAACGCCGGCGACCAGCGCGACTACTACGACGCCGTGATCGACGACGTGAACTCCCGGGGCGGGGTCCTCGGCCGCAAGCTGGTCCCGATCTACCACGAGTACCGGACGGGCGAGCCGATCGACCCGCAGCACGAGGCGGCCTGCCAGCGGTGGACCAAGGACAACAAGGTCTTCGCGATCCTGTTCCGCGGGCGGATCCTGCAGGAGTGCGCGATGCGGGCCGGCGCTCTCATCATCAGCGGCGACGGGGAGGCCGGTCCCACCTACCAGCGGGTGCCGAACCTCGTCGACCCCGGCGCGGTCCGGCTCGAGCGGCTCGGCCAGGCGACGGTCTCCGGGCTGCACCGGGAGAAGTACTTCGAGAAGACCCCGGACTGGCCGACCGGGAAGATCGGCGTCATCACCTGGCAGGACCCCAGCTACGAGTACGGCGTCAAGCAGGGCTACCTGCCCGCGCTGGCGAAGCTCGGGCTCAGGAGCGACCTGGAGCGCTACGTCGTCGTGTCGCAGCAGGTCGGCTCCGCGGCCGACTCCAGCTCGGCGGTGAGCAGCGCCGTGCTCGCCTTCCGCACGGCGGGCATCGACCACGTCCTCATCCAGGACGGCGCCGCGGGCGTCTTCGGCCTCGGCGGCCTGACGCTGCTGTTCCTCAACAACGCCAAGTCGCAGAACTACTTCCCGCGCTACGGCTTCAACGCCAACAACGTCCCGGGGTTCTCCATCTACCCCTCGGACCAGCAGCGCGGGATGCTCGCCGTCGACTTCAGCGACTACATGCCGACGCAGGACGAGGGCATCGCCCCGAACCCCGCACGGGAGCGCTGCCACCGGGTCCTGGAGAAGGGCGGGGTCACGCCGTCCGACCAGACCACCTACGCGACGGCGGCCGGGGCGTGCGACGGCGTCTGGTTCGTGGAGACCCTGCTGAGGAAGGCCTCGCAGCCGACGCTGCAGGGGGCCCTGCAGGCCGCGGCGTCGCTCGGCACGTCGTACCGGTCCCCCCAGGTCTACGGGACCCTGCTCGACGGCAGCCGTCGCGACGGCGGGCACCTGGCCCGGAACGCGCGCTACGACACCGGCTGCTCGTGCATGCGGTACACCGGCCAGCCGTACGTCCCCTAGCCTCGATCTTTCGTGATCTTGCTGTCGTGATGCGGGTGACGTGGCCCAGCTTGGCGAAGTCGTCGGGGCGTGGGTGTGCTCCGCGTCTGCCGCGGCTTCCGAATTTCGCTCGTGGTGTCGGTGCGTGAGATCAAGCGGTCAGGGTGCGCAGCCGGTCGTGGCCGGCGAGCACGATGTCGTTCCAGGGCCAGCCGCGGGGTAGCCGGAGCCACTCGCGGCGTCCGCTGCGGATGACCCGCCCGGCGATGTTGAGCACCCGCAGCCGCAGCCGCTTGGGCTCCCAGGTGACCGCAGCCGTCGCCGACAGCGCGAGTCGCTGGGTCCAGGCGAGCAGGTCGCTGGCGAGCGCGACGAGCTCGAGCCAGATCTGGTTCTGCGCGAAGCCCTGCAGCGGCAGGTTGCGCAGGCCGGTGTCTTTGAGGTTCCGGATCCGGTCCTCGGCGCGGGCGCGCAGCCGGTGCTGCACCTCCAGGTCGGCGATGCGGCCGCTCTGGTTGGTCGCGAACACCGTGATCCGCCAGCCGTCGCGGTCGGTGATCCGTAGCTGCGCACCCGGGTGCGGACGTTCCCGGCGGGCGATCACCCGCATGTCAGCAGGCCACCGCC
>SCTD01000217.1 GCA_004299215.1 Frankiales bacterium
TGCTCGACTTCGCCGACTTCACCCGCTACTCCAGCCGCTCCCACGGCGAGTTCACGACGCTGGCCGAGGAGCTCCGGTCGATCGACCGCTACCTGCTGCTGGAGAAGGCGCGATTCGGCGACCGGCTCCAGGTGGTGCTCCGCGTGGCGCCCGAGGTGCTGCCGGTCGCGGTGCCGTACCTCTGCCTGCAGCCGCTCGTGGAGAACGCCGTCCAGCACGGGCTCGAGAAGGGCCGCGGCCGCGGGACGGTCACCGTGGTCGCCGAGGACGACGGCGCGATGTGCCGGATCACGGTCGAGGACGACGGAGCCGGCAGCGACCCCGAGCGGGTGCGCGACGCACTCGCCGGAGCCGCTCCGGAGGACCCGGACGGCCACCGCTCGATCGGTCTCGGCAACGTCGACGCGCGGCTGCGCGCGGTCTACGGCGACGACCACGGGCTGGTCGTCGAGACAGCCGTGGGCGCAGGCACGAAGGTGACGGTGCGGGTGCCCAAGTTCGCTGCCGGAGTGCGTGCCTCGTGACCGCTCCCCCGCTGCGGCTGCTCGCCGTCGACGACGAGCCGCCGGCGCTCGACGAGCTGGCCTACCTGCTGCGTGCCGACCCCCGCGTGGGCGAGGTGCTGACCGCGGGCGACGCCCTGACGGCACTGAAGGTGCTGGAGGGCGACACGCTCGACGGTGTCTTCCTCGACATCCGGATGCCCGGGCTGACCGGGCTCGAGCTGGCACGGGTGCTGGGTCGCTTCGCCGCTCCACCGCCGGTCGTCTTCGTCACGGCGTACGACGACGCCGCCGTCGACGCCTTCTCCCTGCGCGCGGTCGACTACCTGCTCAAGCCCGTCCGCCAGGAGCGGCTGGCGGAGGCGATCGGCCGGGTGGTGGACGCCCGCAGCGCCGCCGAGGAGGCCGCGCCGGACGCCGGCACCATCGCGGTCGAGCTCGGCGGCGTCACGCGCTTCCTGCAGGTCGCCGACGTGCGCTACGTCGAGGCACACGGCGACTACGCCCGGCTGCACACGACCAGCGGCAGCCACCTGGTCCGCGTGCCCCTGGGAACGCTCGAAGAGCGCTGGGCCGCAGCGGGTTTCGTTCGGGTGCACCGGTCGTACCTCGTGGCGACCGGCTTCGTCACCGAGCTGCGGGTCGAGCCCGGTGGTGGGCACAGCGTCCGCATCGGGAGCGGCACCGACGCCGTGCTGCTCCCGGTGAGCCGGCGACACGGCCGCGACCTCAAGGACCGGCTGGTCGGGCGTGCCCGGCGGGAGGTGGACGGATGACCGACGCCGTCCCCCCGAAGCGCGTGGTGGTGACGAGCCCGCGCACCGCTGCCGCACGCCGCCCGCCCGGCCGCTCCGCGCTGCGCGCGCTGGACGAGCAGGACCGTGTCGGTGAGCTGCTCGTCCGGTCGCTCGTTCGGGTCCAGCTGCTGCTCGCGCTGAAGCTGCTCACCGTCCTCGCCGTCCTGCTCGGCGGGCTGCCGCTGCTGTTCGCACTCGCCCCTGGCACCCGCGACGTCGTGGTGCTCGGGCTGCCGCTGCCGTGGCTGGTCCTCGGCGTGCTGGTCTACCCCGCCCTCGTCCTCGGCGGCCTGGTGCACCTGCGCCTGGCCGAGCGGAACGAGCGCGACTTCACCGAGCTGGTCGAGCGGTCGTGACGCTGGTCGCGGTGGCGCTGGTCGTTGTCGCCACCGTCGGCATCGGGGCCTACGGGCTGCGGATGGCCCGCACGACCAGCGACTTCCTCGTCGCCTCGCGCTCGGTGTCGCCGCTGTGGAACGCCTCTGCCATCGGCGGCGAGTACCTCTCCGCGGCGTCCTTCCTCGGGGTCGCGGGTCTGGTGATGGCGTACGGCGCCGACGCCCTCTGGTACCCGGTCGGGTTCGTGGCCGGCTACTTCGTGCTGCTCCTCCTCGTGGCCGCACCGCTGCGGCGGTCCGGGGCGTACACGGTGCCCGACTTCGCGGAGGTGCGGCTCGGCTCGCTGCGGCTGCGCCGGCTGTCCGCGCTGACGGTCGTGGCGATCGGCCTGCTCTACCTCGTTCCGCAGCTGCACGGGGCGGGCCTGGCGCTGCGCGCCACGACCGGGGCACCGACCCAGGTGGGCGCCGTCCTCGTCGCGGTCGTCGTGACGGTGAACGTCGCCGGCGGCGGCATGCGCAGCGCGACCTTCGTGCAGGCGTTCCAGTACTGGCTCAAGGTGACGGCGCTCGCGGTCCCCGCGGTGTTCCTGGTCGTGGCCTGGAGCGGTGACGGCCGGCCCGCCGTGAACGAGCCTGTGCCGCCGACGTTCTCGCAGCGCACGACGGTCGAGGTCGACACGACGGTGCGCGTGGTGGTGACCGATCCCGTGTCGGTCACCGTCGACGGCAGGTCACGGCTGCTCGACCCCGGCGAGCACGTCCTCGACGAGGGCAGCACGGTCGTCTTCCCGGCCGGCTCGGTCGTGCCGCACGTCGACGGCCTCGAGCCCGCCACCGGACGCGCGTGGGCGCTGCCGCTGTCGGGCGCCGGCGGGACCGATCACCCGCTCTACGCGACGTACGCCCTGGTGCTCGCGACGTTCCTCGGCACCATGGGGCTGCCGCACGTGCTGGTCCGCTTCTACACGAACCCGGACGGGCGGGCGGCGCGCCGCACCACCCTGCTCGTGCTGGTGCTGCTGGGCGCGTTCTACCTGCTGCCCGCGGTCTACGGAGCCCTCGGCCGGCTCTACGCCCCGGAGCTGCTGATGACGGGCCGCACGGACGCCGTCGTCCTCGCCCTGCCGGTTGCCGCCCTCGGCGGGACGGCCGGTGACCTGCTCCAGTCCCTTCTGGTGGCAGGCGCTTTCGCGGCCTTCCTGTCGACCAGCTCCGGCCTGGTGGTGACCACTGCCGGGGTGCTGGCGCAGGACGTGCTGCCCGGAGGCGGAGCGGTCGGGCGGCTGCGCGGGTCGGTGCGCGGCTTCCAGCTCGCCGCGGTGGGGACGGGGGCGGTCGCCCTCCTGCTGGCACTGGCTGCCACCACGCTGCCGCTCACCCAGGTGGTCGGTCTGGCCTTCGCCGTGGCGGCCTCGACGTTCTGCCCCCTGCTGGTGCTCGGGATCTGGTGGCGCGGGCTCACCGCCACTGGTGCCGCCACCGGCCTGCTCGTCGGTGGCGGCCTGTCCGCCTCCGCGGTCGGCGCCACCCTCAGCGGCGCCGGGGGCGACGGCTGGACCGGGGCGCTGCTGGCACAGCCGGCGGCGTGGACGGTGCCGATCGCCTTCGCCGCGATGGTCGTCGGCTCGCTGCTGACGCGCGACACCGTGCCCGCCGACGTGGGTCGCACCATGCTCGCGATGCACGCACCGGACGACCTCGGGCTGCCCGGCAGACCCGACCGCTCGTCGTCAGGATCGACCGCTCGGCGCAGGCAGCCCCTCGTCAGGCGCAACCGCGGCTGAGATCCCTTGTGCGTCGCGGTCGCCGGCCTCAGCGTGACCCGGGTCACAGCCAGCCGGACGCCCAGGAGGACGCGTGAGCACAGCGGAGCACGACAGGGGGCACCCGACGACGTACACGCCGGTCGAGGCGAGCTACATCGCGGTGCAGGAGAGCCCCGAGTTCCAGGACCTGCGCCGCCGCTACCGGAGCTGGGTGCTGCCGGTCGCAGCCGCCTCGCTCGTCTGGTACTTCGGCTACGTCGCCCTCGCGGCGTACGCCACCGGGTTCATGTCCGAGAAGCTGGTCGGCAACATCAACGTCGGGCTGGTCCTCGGCCTGCTGCAGTTCGTGTCGACCTTCGCCGTGACGGCGCTCTACGTCCGGCACGCCGACCGGGTGCTCGACCCCGCGTCGCAGAAGCTGCGCGAGCAGTTCGAGGCGGGTGAGCGCGCATGACGACCCTGCTCGCCGTGGAGTCCGCGGCCGTCGGCAGCCCGGCGCTCAACCTCGCCATCTTCGGCGCGTTCGTCGCCGTGACGATGGCGCTGGTGCTGCGCGCCAGCAAGACCAACAAGAGCGCCGCCGACATGTACACCGGCGGCGCGGCCTTCTCCGGCCGGCAGAACGGCGTCGCCATCTCGGGTGACTACCTGTCTGCCGCGTCCTTCCTCGGCATCGCCGGCGCCATCGCGCTGACCGGCTACGACGGCTTCCTCTACTCGATCGGCTTCCTCGTCGCGTGGCTCGTCGCGCTGCTGCTGGTCGCGGAGCTGCTCCGCAACACCGGCCGCTTCACGATGGCCGACGTGCTCGCCTTCCGGATGCGCGAGCGGCCGGTCCGCACCGCGGCCGCGACCTCCACCCTGGTCGTGTCGTTCTTCTACCTGCTCGCCCAGATGGCCGGCGCCGGCGGGCTCGTCGCCCTGCTGCTCAACATCAACGGCCGCGGCGGGCAGAGCGTCGTCATCGCGCTGGTCGGCGTGCTGATGATCGCGTACGTCCTCATCGGCGGCATGAAGGGCACGACGTACGTCCAGATCATCAAGGCGGTGCTCCTGATCTCGGGCGCGGCGCTGATGAGCTTCTGGGTGCTCACCCGCTTCGGGTTCAACTTCTCCGAGATGCTCGGCAAGGGCGCCGAGGCCGGTGCCGCACTGGAGCCCGGCAAGAAGTACGGGCTCGACGGCATCACCCGGCTGGACTTCATCTCGCTGTCGATGGCCCTGGTGCTCGGCACCGCCGGCCTGCCGCACATCCTGATGCGCTTCTACACCGTGCCGACCGCCCGCGAGGCGCGCCGCTCGGTGGTCTGGGCGATCGGCCTGATCGGGCTCTTCTACCTCTTCACGCTGACCCTCGGCTACGGCGCCGCGGCGCTCGTCGGAGCCGAGCGCATCACGGCGGCCCCCGGCGCGGCCAACTCCGCGGCACCCCTGCTCGCCTACGAGCTCGGCGGGACGCTGCTGCTCGGCATCATCTCGGCCGTCGCCTTCGCGACGATCCTCGCCGTGGTCGCCGGGCTGACGATCACGGCGTCGGCGTCGTTCGCCCACGACATCTACGCCCAGGTCATCAAGCGCGGCAACGCCCCCGAGGGCGCCGAGGTGCGGGTCGCCCGCATCGCGGCCGTCGTGGTGGGCGCCGTCGCCATCGCCGGCGGCATCGCGGCGAACGGGCAGAACATCGCGTTCCTGGTGGCGCTGGCGTTCGCGGTCGCGGCGTCGGCGAACCTGCCGACCATCCTTTACTCGCTGTTCTGGAAGCGGTTCAACACCCGCGGCTGCCTGTGGAGCATCTACGGCGGACTCGCCATCACCATCACGCTGATCGCCTTCTCGCCGGCGGTCTCCGGCAGTCCGACGGCGATGTTCCCCGACAGCGACTGGTCGTGGTTCCCGCTGGCCAACCCGGGGCTCATCTCGATCCCCGCGTCGTTCCTGCTCGGCTGGCTGGGCGCGGTGACCAGCAAGGAGTACAACCCCGCGAAGTACGCCGAGATGGAGGTCCGCTCCCTCACCGGCGCGGGCGCCGTCAAGACGGTGGTGCACCACTAGCCCGCTCCCCCGGTCCCGGCGCCGGTCACCTCTCCGCGAGGTGGCCGGCGCCGGTCGTCAGCGGAGCAGGCGCAGCGTCCAGGGGTAGCGGTGCCAGGCCCCGCGGGACGCCGCGCGGGAGGCGCGCACCGACAGCGCGAGGGCGCCCCCGACGACCAGCGGCAGCAGCAGCAGGCCCACGAGGACGACGGCCAGCAGCGAGCAGGCCAGCACCGCGAGCACGACGGTGATCTGGAAGTTGAGCGCCTCCTGCGCCTGGTGCAGGACGTACGGCGACCGCTCCCCGACGGCCAGCACGACCGCCAGGGGGAGCACGACCGGCAGCACGATCAGGTGGCTGAGCAGGCCCCAGGCCCGGTCGGACGGGGTGCCGTGACCCGGCGGCGGCTCGGCGGTGAACGCCCACTCCGCCGGCCACTGCAGCGGTCGGTCGAACGGCAGCGGGTCCGGCACGGCGCACCTCCTGGACAGGGCCTCTCCCGAGCGTGCTCGTCACGAGAGCGCCTGTCCATGAGCCGATCCCGCCCGTCAGCCGCCGCCCTGGTCGCGCAGAGCGGCCGCAAGCGGGACGAGTGCGGACGGACCGACCCGGGCGGCGTGGTGCCCGGCGAGCAGGAACCACGCGGCGACCCGGGCCCAGTCCTCCCGCATCCCCGGCAGCCCGCCGCGCGCCTGCCACAGGGCAGCTGCCGCGTCTGCTGTGAGCACTCCCGGCGGCGGGGACGAGAGGTCGGCCTCGACCAGGCCGATCCCGGCACCGGTGCGCGCGGCCGCGGAGAGCACCGACCTCAGGTGCGGCTCGTCCTCGGCGGAGACCCCCAGGTCGAGGTGCGGCAGGGCGGCGTCCAGCAGCGCCTCGCCGACGCCGTGCGCGTCGGCCTCGAAGGCCCGCCGCGTGCCGAGCTCGTGCAGCGTCGCGGACGCGAAGGACCTGCCCGGCGCGGACGGCCAGCCGCCGCTCCCGCTCAGGGTCGGCAGGACCAGCGGCATCGGCTCGACCGGCGGTCGCCGGCGGAAGAGCCTCACCGCTCGCGCCGTCCGTCCTGCCAGGCGTGCCGGCCGGTGACGTCGACGCCGAG
>SCTD01000218.1 GCA_004299215.1 Frankiales bacterium
CGGATGGTCGTGGCGTCGTTCCTCACCAAGGACCTGCACCTGTACTGGACCCGTGGCGCCCGGCACTTCATGCGGCACCTGCGCGACGGCGACCTCGCCAGCAACAGCCACGGCTGGCAGTGGGTGGCCGGCACCGGGACCGACGCGTCGCCGTACTTCCGGGTCTTCAACCCGGTCAAGCAGGGGCGGGACCACGACCCTGACGGCGACTACATCCGGCGCTGGGTGCCGGAGCTCCGCGGCCTGTCCGGCAAGGAGGTCCACGAGCCGTGGCTGCTGCCGGACGGTCCGCCGAACGGCTACCCGCTGCCGGTGGTCGACCACGCGGAGGAGCGCGAGGAGACGCTGCGGCGCTACCAGGCGGTCAGGGGCACAGCCCGTTGACGTCGTAGGAGACCCCGGGGTTGGTGGCCGGCTGGACCTGCGCCATGACGACCGGCCCGCCGCTGAAGGAGTGCTCCGGCCCGCAGATGCTGCGCGGCTCGGCGTCGGGTGAGCGGAAGACCCAGTTCTGCATCTGCAGCAGCCGCCACTGGCCGACGATGGCCCGCCAGTCGTTGTTGGGGTCGGCGACGCTGCCGCGGTCGGAGTAGGTGCCGATCCGGTAGCCCGCGCGACGCAGTCCGTCGACGAGCCCCTGGATGACGGCGCGGTTCACGGCGACCGCTCCGGCGTAACCCGTCTGCCAGAACGGCCCGTTGGCGTAGGGACCCTCGACGTCCATCCACACCATGGGGCGGCCGCCCCTCGGCGTCGTGGGGAGCCTGGGCAGGACGTACGCCGCGATGCGCTCGCCGTACGCGTGCCCGCAGGTGCTGGTCGGCGTGCCGGTGCCGCAGACCTCTGCCCACACCCGGCCGTCGGCGGAGTCGCGCGGCCCGGGAGCGTTGACGTTGACGTAGACCGCCGGCTCGCCGGGCAGGCCGCTCGCCCACCCCCACTGCGCGGCGAAGCACTCGTTGTCGGTGAACGGGACGCTGCGGGTCAGCCCCACCACGGCGAAGGCACCGCCGGTCGGCAGGCTGCTCGTCGTCGCTCCCGCGGTCGTGCACTGCGGCCAGCTGATGTCCCAGCCGTCGCCGGTCGGGGCGAACCACCCGGCGAGGTCGACGACCAGGTGCACGCTGCCGGCGCCGTTGCGCAGCCGGACCGAGCCGTCGCGGCCGACCGTGGCGACCACGGCGTTCGGGCGGGTCTCGCCGCGCACGACGTTGAGGCTGCTGGCGAGCGGCACGGCACCGCCGACCGGGGTCGGGTAGGCGCGCACGTCCGTGGTCGCGCTCGCCCCGACGGCGGTGACGTTGAGGACGACGGCCGTCGTCGGGAACGGGACGACGCCGCTGCCGGCGACCTGCACGTCCAGCACCTCGCCCGGGCCGAGCGCCCCGCCGGTCGTCCGGGTGTCGGTGAGCCGGGTCGGGGTCACCGGGTGGAACGCCGAGCCGGCGGTCGTCGGGACGTACCAGCCGGCGAGGTCGACCACGACGTGGACGGTCCCGGCGCTGCTGCGCAGGCTGATCTCACCGCCGTCGCCGACGCCGACCACGACCGAGGCGGCGACCGGCCGGCCGGGCGGCGGGTTGAGGTTGCTCACCAGCGGCGGTTCGGCGTCGCGTCGTGGCCACACCCGGATGTCGGTGGTGCGGCTGGCGCCGACCGCGGTGACCGTGAGGACGACGGCCGTGGCGTCGGCCGGAGCGCCGTTCGCGACCCCGGCCACCGGCAGGTGACGGATCGCACCTCCGGGGAGCGGAGTGCCCTCGTCGCGGGTGTCGAGCAGCCGCCGCGGGTCGGCACCGACGTAGGTCGAGCCGGCCTGCTCGGCGAAGTAGCCGGACAGGTCGGCGACCAGGTGCACGCTGCCCGACTGGTTGCGCAGCCGTACCGCTCCCCCCGCGCCGACCTTGACGTGCACGAGGTTGGCCACGGTGCTGCCCGCGACGACGTTGAGGTTGCTGACCGTGGGTGGCGGCTCGTCGCCGATCGGCGTCGGGTAGGCGCGGACGTCCGTCGAGGCGCTCGCGCCGGTCGCCGTCACGTTGAGGACGACCGCCGTCGCGCCCTGCGGGACGCGCAGCCCGTCGGCGACCAGCAGGTCGACGGTGCCGCCCGGGCCGACCGGCGTGCTCGTGGTGCGGGTGTCGAGGATCCGCACGGGCTCGAGCGCGGTGAAGGTCGACTGCCCGGGCTTCAGCTCCTCCGCCGCGGCGGGGGCGGACAGGCCGGCGAGCAGCAGCAGGGCGGCGAGGGGCAGCACGAGGCGCTTCACGCGCGGGAGGCTACGGCGGCCGAGCGTCGCGTGCTGGACTGTCGGCATGCGGATCGCGGGGCGCTTCAACGGACCACCCGGGTCGGGCAACGGCGGGGTGACCTGCGGGAAGCTCGCGGCGTACGTCGGCGCGCCCGCGGTCGAGGTGACGTTACGCCGGCCCCCGCCGCTGGACACGGACCTGCGCGTGGACGCTTCGGACGGCAGCGCACGCCTGTTCGACGGCGACCTGCTGGTGGCCGAGGCGGTGCCGACGTCGCTCGACCTCGAGCCGCCCGCGGCGGTCTCGCCGGAGGCCGCCCGCGCGGTCGAGGCGTCGTACGGCGGTCTCGCCGACCACCCCTTCCCCACCTGCTTCGTCTGCGGGACCGCGCGCTCCGACGGGCTCGGGCTGCGGCCCGGGCCGGTGCCGGACGGCACGGCCTGCACCTGGACCCCCTCGTCGGACGACCCGGTCATGGTGTGGGCGGCGCTGGACTGCCCGGCCGGCTGGACGGTGCTGAAGCCGGGGCGACCGCTGGTGCTCGGCCGGATGGCGCTCGAGCTCCGCGGCCGGGTCGTGCCCGGCGAGGTGCACGTCGTGCAGGGCTGGATCACTGGCGAGGACGGCCGCAAGGTGCACACCGGGTCGGTGCTGCGCGGGCCGGACGGGTCGGTCGTGGCGGTGGCCCGGGGGACGTGGTTCGAGGTGGATCCAGCGACCTTCGGGGCGTAGCCCGTCGCACGTCCACCTGGCGCGGGAGGAACCACGTGCAGCTCCCCCCGGTGGTGGCGCTGCCCCGCGCGAGCGAGCGGGGGACGGCCCGCCGCGCCCCGAGGTGCACGTAG
>SCTD01000219.1 GCA_004299215.1 Frankiales bacterium
GTCGAGCGCGTGGGAGTGCGAGCTGCACGGCGCGGTGCAGCCGCTGCGCCGCTGGACCCGCGTCACGCCCGAGCTCCTCGCGCAGGCGGTGGCCCAGGCCCAGGTGCCGCTGTGGGCTCCGCTGCCGCTGCTGCCCGGCTGGACGCTGACCGGGCTCGCGCTCGCCGGCAGCGAGCGGGACGGCGCGCGCGCGACCGTCCTGGCACTGGCCGGCCCCTCGCCGCTGGGCGGTCCGGCCGACATGCTCCTGGTCGCAGAGGAGCCCGGCGTCGGCCTCGGAGCCCGGCTGGCCGGAGGCGACGGCCTCGACCCCGGTGACGTCACCCAGGGACCGCCGGACGCCAAGGTCGAGGCCGCGCACCACCTGACCGCCCTCTGGCGCTGCGACAGCGCCGAGGACCGGGTCGCCTTCGTCGGCGAGGGGCTCGGCCTGTGGCTCTACGCCGTGCTGTGGCCGCCGGCCGCCGAGCTGGTGCTGCTGGAGCACGTCGTGCTGCACGACCTGCGGCACGAGAGCCACACGGGCCTGGAGCTGCCCGTCGGCGCTCCGACGTCCCGGCTCGGCTGACTAGCCTGGGGCGCCCGTCGTCCCAGGAGCCACGTGATCGTCGACCTGCACACCCACTCGACCGCCTCCGACGGCACCACGCCGCCGGACGTCCTGGTGCGCGAGGCGCGCGAGGCGGGGCTGTCGGTGCTGGCGCTCACCGACCACGACACCAGCGTGGGCTGGGCCGCCGCCGCGGACGCGCTGCCGTCCGGACTGGCGCTCGTACGCGGCGCCGAGATCTCCTGCGTGCACGACGGGATCAGCCTGCACCTGCTCGCCTACCTCTACGACCCGGACGAGCCGGCGCTCGCGGCGACGCTGCAGGACATGCGCGACTCGCGGCGCGCGCGGGCCGAGCGGATGGCCCGGATGCTCGAGGCCGACGGCACCGGCGTCACCTGGGAGCGGGTCCAGGAGCTCGCCGGCGGGACCGTCGGCCGGCCGCACCTCGCGCAGGCGCTGATCGAGCTCGGTCACGTCGCCGACATCCGGGGTGCGTTCGTGCCCGAGTGGATCGGCACCCGCGGGCGCTACTGGGTTCCCAAGCGCGACCTCGACGTCCTCGACGCCATCCGGCTCGTCGCCGCGGCCGGAGGGGTCACGGTCTTCGCGCACCCCGCTGCCAGCTCCCGTGGCCGCATCGTCGACGAGGAGGTCATCGCGCAGATGGCCGAGGCCGGGCTGCACGGCCTGGAGGTCGACCACTACGACCACGAGCCGGAGGTGCGGGACGCGCTGCGCGGGCTCGCCGCCGACCTCGGCCTGCTCGTCACGGGCAGCAGCGACTTCCACGGCGACAACAAGCCGGTGGAGCTGGCCGAGAACACCACGGCCGTCGAGATGTACGAGCGGCTGGTCTCGGCGGCGACGGGCCTCGAGGTCCTCGCCGCGTGAACGACGTCTTCGACCCGACGCTGTTCGGCGCGGTCTTCGTCACGCTCTTCGTGATCATGGACCCGCTGGGGAGCATCCCGCTGTTCCTCGGGCTGACCGGCGGGCGGACGAACAGGACCCGGGCCCGGCTCGCCGGGCAGGCGGTGCTGGTCAGCCTCTTCGTCATCACGCTGTTCGCGATCGTCGGCCAGCAGATCCTGCGCTTCCTGGGCATCGGCATCCCGGCGCTCCAGGGAGCGGGCGGCCTGCTGCTGCTCATCGTCGCCCTCGAGCTGCTGACCGACCGCGCCGACGAGCCGGCCGAGGTGCGCGACGTCAACGTCGCGCTGGTGCCGCTCGGCACGCCGCTGCTCGCCGGTCCGGGCGCGATCGTCGCCACCATCGTCTTCGTCCAGCAGTCCGACGGCATCGCCGACGTCACGGCCATCGCCGCCGGCATCGTCGCGATCCACCTGGCTGTCTACCTGTCGTTGCGCTTCAGCGTCGGCATCACCCGGATCATCAAGGAGAGCGGCATCGTGCTGCTCACCCGCATCGCCGGTCTGCTGCTGTCCGCGATCGCCGTGCAGCTCGTGGCCGACTCCGTGCGTGGCTTCCTGGCGGAGGGGTGAGAACAACCCCGTGACCCGCCGGCTGCTCGTCGTCCTGCTCACCGGGGCGACCCTGCTCGCGAGCGCGTCCGGGGCCGCGTGGGCGGTCGACGCCGACGCCCTCGCGGAGAAGCTCGGCGAGCAGTCGGTACTGGTCGACCCGCGCAGCGGCATCCGCATCGACGAGAACGCCGTGCGGGAGGCGTTCGACGCCCTGCCCGTCCCGACGTACGCCGTCATCGTCCCGCAGCGCGACGTCGACGAGGAGGAGAGCGGCATCGACGGCGTGCTGCTCCGCCTCGTCGAGGCGCTGCGCGACCCGCGCGCCGTCGTCGTGGTGGTCACCGACGCGGGCGAGCTGCAGGCCGGGGAGGGCGGTGCGTCCGGGGTGCGGGCCAGCGCTCTGCTCGACGCCATCGTGCAGGCGCGCAGCGAGCAGGCCTTCAGCGGGCAGGCGCTCACCGAGGCTCTGCTGGAGTTCGCCGACGGCGTCGAGGGCGGCAGCGAGGAGGGTGCCGAGCGCGGCGTCGACGTCCTCGATCGGCAGACCGTCGGTGTGGCGGGCCTGATGGGCGTGGCCCTGGTCGCCGCGGGCATGCTGTGGATGCGCAGCCAGCGCAGAGTGCGCCGGCAGGTGCCGCTCACCGACGCCGAGCCCGGCAGCGGGAGCTGGTGACCGGAGCGCGACTCGGGGGGTAGGACGTGCACATGCGCCGATCGGTCCTGCTGCTTCTCACCTGCCTCGCAGTGCTCGGCGCTGCCGGGTCCGCGGGTGCGCAGGCGACCCTGTCGGTCGACGAGCTGGTCGCCGAGCTGGAGGCCGACCAGGTCTACGTCGAGCCCGGCCTGGTCGACGGGCTCGAGGAGGGCGACCTGCGGGACGAGGTGCTGGACTCCGAGGTCCAGGTCTACCTCGCCGTCGTGCCCGACGGGCTCGCCACGCGGTCGGGCGGTATCGCCTCGCTGGTCCAGGACATCGGCTCCAGCATCGGCGACTCCAGCGCCGTGGTGCTGGTCATCACCGACCGTCCGGACGTCTACGCCGACAACGGCCGTGACATCGGGAGCCGCGGGGTGAACGCCGGTGCCGCTGTGCGCACGACGAACACCTACGAGGACTTCGACGACACCGCGATCGAGGCGTTCGTGGGCGACTTCGTGGCCGAGATCGACGACCAGGCCGCCGGGGGCGGCGGTGGTGGCTCGTCGGCGCCCGCGGGGCTCGTCCCGCTGCTGGTCGTGGGCGGCCTGGGCGGAGGGGCGTACCTGCTCGTCCGCAACCGCAAGGCCAAGCAGAAGCGGCTGAAGGACCTCGAGGACGCGCGCGCCGACGTCGAGTCGCTCTACCACCGGCTCGGCAGCGACGTCTCGCTGCTGTTCGCCGGCGACGACAAGGTCGCCCAGCAGGCGCTGACCGACGCCGGCGAGCGCTACAACGCGACCGGGGCGCTGATGGCCAAGGCCGACACGCTCGGCGAGTTCGCGGCGGCCCGGCGCACCGCCGTCGAGGGCCTCGCGGCGACCCGGCTGGTGCGCGAGCGGACCGGCCTCGACCCGGGGCCGGAGGTGCCGCTCCCGCCGGGGAACGTGCCGGCGCTGCAGGAGCCGGCGCGGGTCAAGGTCGGTGAGGAGGAGTACGACGGGGCGCCGCAGTACTCCCCCGAGCGCCCGCACTACTTCGAGGGCGGCTACTACGGCAGCCAGCAGGTGCCCGGCGGGTGGTACGCCAGCCCGTTCTGGCAGACGCTGATCCTCAGCTCGGTGCTGAACCGGGGCTACTCCCACGGAGGTCACGGGCATCGCTCCGGCGGCATGTCCGGCGGCATGTTCGGCGGTGGTGGCGGGAGCCGCAGCGGTGGGGGCTTCGGCGGCTTCGGTGGCGGCGGCGGCTGGGGCGGCGGTCGCCGGGGCGGTGGAGGCGGCGGCAGGGGCGGCTGGTGACCGTCATGGGCGGCGGCGGTCTCGGCGTCGTCCTGCTGCTCCTGGTCCTCCTGCTGCTCGTCGGCGGTGGTGACGCGCTGCCGCTGATCTTCCTGATCGCCTTCTTCGCCCTGCCGTTCCTGGTGATCCGGTCGATCCTGCGCTCCTTCTCGTCGGGGCGGACGAGGAGCGTCGGCGGGCCCTTCTTCGGCGGCATGGTGCACACCCGGGTGCTCGGCCAGCCGACCGTGCCCTGGGGAGGCGGCCCACCCGGCTGGGATCCCGCTCCGCCTCCGCTGCCGCGGTGGCAGGCGCCGCAGCAGCCGGTGCTCCCGGCCGTGACGACCGCCGACGTGACGGCGCTGCGCGACCGGCTCGGCTCCGACGTGCGCACCCTCGACCCGGGTCAGGACCCGGTAGCGAGGCAGGCGCTCGCGGACGCCTCCGAGCGGCTGTCGACGGCCGGCGCGCTGCTCGAGCGGGCCACCTCCGACGCGCAGCTGCGCACGGCCTGGCTCGCCACGGTCGAGGGGCTGCAGGCGGCGCGGGTCGTCCGTGGCCGGCTCGGCCTCGACGCGGGCCCGCCGATCCCGGCGCTGCCGACGGTCGGGCCGCCGCTCACCTCCCACCAGCAGGTCGAGGTCGGGGGACGGACCCACGTCGGCGCCCCGTCGTACGAGCCGGGGCGACCGCACTGGTTCCCCGGCGGTCAGTACGGCGACCGCTACGTGCCCGGCGGCTGGTACGACGCGCCGTTCTGGCCGAGCACTCTGCTGCTCGGCGCCCTCGGCGGCTGGGTCGCGGGCAGCGTGCTGGCCGGGTCGATGTACGGCGAGGACCTGGGGCTCGACGAGACCGGCTGGGGCGGCGGCGGTCTCGAGGACGGCGTCGACGCCGGGGCCGGCGACTGGGGTGGTGACGGGGGCGGCGGCGACTGGGGGAGCGGCGGCGGCTGGGGTGACTCCGGCGACGGCGGGGGCTTCGGGGACGGGTTCGGGGACGGGTTCGGGGACGGCGGCGACTGGGGCGGTTTCGGCGGCGGCGGCGGCTGGGGCGACGGGGGCTTCGACGGCGGTGACGTCGGCGGGGACTGGTAGGTCGGTGCATCGGCTCGGGGTGGCGGCTCGCGCGGATCCTGCCCGGAGGTGACGTGTGGGGAGCCGTGCCGCCGCGGCCCACGTTCACGAGCGGCGAGGAGGTGCCGGCGACCCGCGAAGAAGGATGGTCGCCATCGCCGCCGAGTGCTCGGCGCCGGGCCGAGGGACCGTTGCCTGTGGAGTGAAAATCTCTTTCCCACAGTCTCTTTCGGACTTCGGTTCTGTCGGAGGTCGGTGGCAGAGTCGTGGTCGTGGCAGTCGGGCAGCAGGTGCTGAGCGCAGCGGAGGATCTCGCTGTGCTCGACGCTGCGATGCTCCGGCTCGAGGTGCGCGAGCTGACCCGTGGTGCTGAGCACGCCGCTCTGCTGCGGGAGGTCCTGGAGCTGCAGGCCGTGCTGGTCGGGTCGGGGATGGAGCTGGCGGTGGTGCCGCAGCTGGCGCTGGCACTGTCGGCGTCGGAGTCGCGGGCCGGGCAGCTGCTCGGTGAGGCGGAGGCGCTGGTCGTGCTGCCCGGTGCTGTGGAGGCGGTCGAGGCAGGGCTGCTGACGGTCGAGCAGTCCCGCACGGTCGTGGAGCAGCTGAAGGTGCTGCCGCTGCCCGATCGGGTCGCGGTGTGGCGGCGGTTGCAGGACCGGCTGGTCGGTGCGGCGGACGGGCTGGTGCTGCCGCCGGCCAGGTTGGCCGAGCTGCTCCGCCGGTGGGTGATCGCGCAGGACCGTGCGGCTGCCGAGCGGCGCCGGCGGGAGGCGCAGCAGGACCGCAGGGTGGAGTTCCGGGCGCGGGCGGACGGGTTGCACGACCTGCTCGCGGCGGGTCTGTCCGGTCCGGACCGGCTGGCGATCGGCGCCCGGATCGCGGCCCGGAGCCTGCCCTGGGGGTCGCAGGACGACCGGACCGCCGATCAGCGCCGGTTCGACGCGTTCCGGGACCTGCTGCTGGGCCGGGATCAGCTGCCGATCGTGCCGAACGACACCCCGCTCGACCCGGACGCCGACCCGCCCGCCGCCGGGGCGTGCACCGCGAGGTTGCGGTCGGCCGGGGCGGGGCCGTGCGGCTGCCTGCCCGGGACGCCGGTGCCGTGCGGCGCTGAGGTCAGCGTGCTGCTGCCGATCGGCGCGGGGCTGGGCACGACCGAGGAGATTGCTGAGCTGGTCGGGCACGGCCCGCTCGAACCCGACCTGACCGGGCAGATCCTGCTCACCGCCCCGCGACTGCGCCCGGTCTGGGTCGACGAGAACGGCGTCCCGGTCGCTGTGGGGGAGCGGACTGTCCAGCTCGGCCGGGGTGACCCGCACGCCGTCCGGCAGGCGCTGCTCGCCCTGCAGGCGCTGCCGCCGCCGACGGAGCGGTACCCCCGGCATCCGCTGGACCACCCGCAGAAGGGTGACGGCAACCCCGTCGTGATCGCCGTGCGCGAG
>SCTD01000220.1 GCA_004299215.1 Frankiales bacterium
GACGGCCCGCGCGACCGGGGCGCCTCCCTCGGCGGCGCGGGCGAGCGCACGCGCAGCCGGGCCCAGCGGGTCGTCGGGCGCCGCGCCGCCGCCCAGGAGCGACCACGCCTCGGCGGGCGGCGATCCCACGTCGAGCGCGGCGGCGACGCCGGCCAGCCGGCCGCCGGCCGGGCCGGGTAGGGCGGCAGCGACCGCCCGGGCGGCGGCGGGCAGCGGCGCGCCCCCCGCGAGACAGGACGCCAGCAGGTCGAGGGCCAGCGGGAGGTCGGCGGTCAGCTGCTCCCGCTGCCGCCGCTCCGCGCGCGGCTCCAGCCTCCGGATCACGCGTGGGCCGGCTGCCGCGAGGGCCGCTCCCAGCACCGGCCCGACAGGCAGCGGGAGAAGCAGCGCCACGACGACGCCGGTCAGCGCGCAGACCGCGACACCGGGATCGATCCGAGCGGTGCCAGAGGGGCGGGCGGACGTCGCCGGCGCCGGCAGCGCCCGGCCCAGCCGACCGCGGTCGCCGGTCGACAGCAGGACGAGCACGGTCGCGGCCGCCGTCAGTGCCGCCAGCGCGATCACGGCGGGCGCACGCGGCGGACGAGCCGGTCCGTCCAGAGCAGGCCCAGCCCGTCCAGGCCGAGCCCGAGGACGAGGCAGACCAGGCCGACCCGTGTCTCGAGGAGGACGTGCAGCGGGTCGGCCCCGATGCCCGCGGCCAGCAGCAGGCCGCCGCCCGGCAGCACTGCGAGGAGCGCGGCCGTCGCGCGCGGCCCGGCGAGCTCGGCCTCCACCCGGCGGCGCTGGGCAGCCTCGTCCCCCAGCCCCTCCTCGAGCCGCAGCACGGCCGCGGACAGGCCCCCGCCCGACTGCGCGCAGACCTGCCAGCAGGCCGCCAGCGACCGGAGCACGCCGGGCACGGCACTTCGTTCGGCCTGCGCCGCGAGCGCCCCGGGGACGTCACCTCCCAGCTCCGCGGCGGATGCGCCCGCATGCAGAGCTGCCTGCACGGGCCCGCAGGCGACGCCCGCGGCGGCGGCGAGCGCCTCTGCCGGCGTCCGGCCCGTGGCGAGCTCGCCGGCGAGGACCCCGCAGGCCTGCAGCGCCCCCGCCCGCTCGCGACCGGCCTGCGCGTCGCGCCGGCGCCTCGCGCGGACCCGCAGCAGCCCCAGGCCGGCGACCACGGCCAGTCCGACCACGACCGGCCCCGCGAGGGTCGCGACGAGGCCCGCGACCAGGACCAGCCAGCCGAGCGGCAGCGCACGTGCCGGCTGGCGGGCCGCTCGCGGCCGGCTGGTCGCCGTCACGTCCGCGAGGCGGAGCGGCCCCGTGCGCGGGACGGCGAGCAGCACGCCGACGGCCGCCCCGGCCAGCGTCGCGGCGAGCAGGACCGTCACGGCGACAGCAGCCGGTCCAGCAGCTCGGCCCCCGGACCCGCGGTGCCGGCGACGGCGACACCGTCCCACTCCCAGGCCGGCCGGGCGACCACGAGCCCGTCCTCCTCGCGCCCCAGGACGCACACCTGCGCCACCCGCCGCACCCCGGTCGCGCGGGACCGGCGCAGGTGCACCACCACGCGCAGTCCGGAGGCGAGCTGGCTGTGCAGCGCTTCGCGGCCGAGCCCGGCCAGCGCGGCGAGCGCCTCGAGCCGGGCCGGGACGTCCTCGGCGGAGTTGGCGTGCAGGGTGCCGCACCCGCCCTCGTGGCCGGTGTTCAGGGCCGCGAGCAGGTCGACGACCTCCTCACCTCTGACCTCGCCCACCACCAGCCGGTCCGGTCGCATCCGGAGCGCCTGCCGGACGAGGTCGCGCAGCGAGACCGCGCCGGCGCCCTCGAGGTTCGGCGCGCGGGCCTCGAGCCGCACCACGTGCGGGTGCTCAGGGGCCAGCTCCCCGACGTCCTCGACGAGCAGCAGCCGCTCAGCCGGATCGGCCACGGAGAGCAGCGCGGTCAGCAGGGTGGTCTTGCCGGTGCCGGTGCCGCCGGTCACGAGGAACGCCACCCGCGAGGCGACCAGCCGCAGCAGCAGCTCGCGGCCGTCGGCAGGGACCGAGCCGGCGTGGACGAGCTCATCCATGGACAGCACCGTCGTACGCGCGACGCGCAGCGACAGGCAGGTGCCGCCCGGCGCGATCGGCGGGAGCACGGCGTGCAGGCGCACCCCGTCGCGGAGCCGGGCGTCGACCCACGGCTGGGCGTCGTCGAGCCGCCGTCCGGTCGGGGCGGCGAGGCGCTGGGCGAGCCGGCGGACGGCGAGGTCGTCGGGGAAGCGGACCGCCGCCCGCGCGAGGCCGGCGCCGCGGTCGACCCACACCTCGTCCGGCGCGTTGACCAGGACGTCGGTCACCGCGGGATCGCGCAGGAACGGCTCGAGCGGACCTGCGCCGGCGATCTCCTCCTGGAGCAGCCGCAGCACCGGCAGCAGCTCGGCGTCACCGCGCAGGGCCCCGCCCTCCTCGCGCAGTGCGGCGGCGACCGCCGCAGGTGTGGCCGGTGCGCCCGCCGTGACGAGCCTGCGACGCACCCGCTCCACGAGGTCGGCGTCGAGAGCGGTCACGCTGCCCGCCGCAGCTCCGGGAGCACGTCCGCCAGCAGCCGGCTGCAGGCTCCGGCGAGCGGCCCGCGGTCGCGCTGGCCGGGGGCGCTGCCGTGCTCGAGCGCGAGGTCGACGTGCGGCTCCGGCCGCATCTCGGCCAGCAGCGGAAGGCCGAGCGCGCCCGCCACCGCCTCACCTGTGAGACCCGTCGGCGAAGGCCCTCGGGTCACGACGCGCAGGTCGGGGCACAGGCTCCCGAGCGCGCCCACGACCCGGGAGGCGGCCGCTGCGGCGCGCACCTCGGCCGGGACGACGAGCACGGTCGTGGTGGCCTGCACGAGAACGGAGCGGCTGACCTCGTCCAGCGACCGCGGCAGGTCGGCGACCACGAGCTCGTGGGCACGGCGGCCGGCGTCCAGCACCGCGGACATCGCCTCCGGCGGTGCCGTGGCGAACGCGCCGCGGTCCCAGGACAGCACCGACAGGCCGGACATCCGAGGCAGCGCCTCGGACAGCGCCGAGGACGGCACCCGTCCCCGGGTCGGCACGAGCTCCGGCCAGCGAAGGCCGGG
>SCTD01000221.1 GCA_004299215.1 Frankiales bacterium
ACCGGGTCGTGAACTTCGCGCAGGCGGGACTCGGCGCGGTCCCCGCGGTGCTCGCGCTGCTGCTGCTCACCGTCAAGGACGTGCCCTACCTGCTCGTCCTCCCGGTGCTCGTCCTGGGCGCGCTCGCGCTCGGGGCGCTGGTGGAGGTCGCGTTCATCCGGCGCTTCACGTCGTCGCCGCGGCTGGTGCTGTCCGTGGTGACGATCGGCGTGGCGCAGCTGCTGGCCTACGTCGAGTTCCAGGTGCCGAAGTGGGTGTCCGGCGACGTCCTCCCGCCGAGCTCCTTCCCGACGCCGTTCAGCGACGCGACCGCCACCATCGGCGGCACCGTCTTCAGCGGCGACTCGCTGATGGCGGTGCTGGTCAGCGCCGGGGCGGTCGTTGCCCTGGGGGTCTTCCTGCGTCGTACCCGGCTGGGCAAGGCCGTGCGCGCGTCGGCCGAGAACCCCGAGCGCGCAGCCCTTCTCGGCATCCCGGTCCGCCGGGTGCACCTGGTCGTGTGGATGCTCGCGGCTGTCCTGTCCGCGCTCGGCATCTTCCTGCGCGCGCCGCTCGTGGGCCTGCCCATCGGGACCATCACCGGCCCGTCGATCCTGCTCCCCGCCCTCGCGGCGGCGGTGATCGCCCGGATGGAGAGCCTGCCGGTCGCCTTCGGCGCCGGGATCGCGCTGGGGGTCGTCGACCTGTCGACCTTCTACTCCACCAAGGACTCCCGGCTCTCCGCGGCGATCCTGCTGCCCGTCATCCTCGTCGCCCTGCTGCTGCAGCGCGGCGCGTTCTCCCGGGCCGGTGAGGCAGCGAACGCGTCCTACCGCGCCGTGCACGAGCCCAAGGGCGTGCCGGTGCAGCTGCGCCACCTCAAGGAGGTCGTGCTCGGGCAGCGGGTGGTGGCCGTCGTGGTGGCGGCCGCTGCGCTCGGCCTGCCGTTCCTGGTCGGGCCGCTCTACCAGAACGACGCGAGCCTGGTGCTGCTCTACGCGCTGCTCGGTCTGAGCCTGGTCCTGCTGACCGGCTGGGCCGGCCAGATCAGCCTGGGCCAGTTCGCCTTCTTCGGCATCGGCGCGGCGGTCGGGGGCGGCCTGGCTGCCGACGCCAACGCCGACTTCTTCGTCAGCGTGTTCCTGGCCGGGCTGGTGGGCGCGCTCATGGCCGTGCTCGTCGGCCTGCCCGCGCTGCGCATGCCGGGGCTCTACCTCGCGGTCACGACGCTGGCCTTCGCCGCGACGACGGCGTCGTTCTTCCTCAACCGCGAGTACTTCGGCTGGGTGCTCCCCGAGCCGTCCAACCAGGTCGTCCGGCCGGTGCTCTACGGCCGCGTCGACGCCTCCGGCGACCTGGCCTTCTACTACCTGTGCCTGGCCTTCCTGGTCGCCGGCGTGCTGTCGCTGCGGGCGATGCGTCGCAGCCGTACGGGCCGGGTGCTCATCGCCGCGCGCGACAACCCACGCGCGGCCCAGGCCTACGGCGTGGGGCTGGTGCGCGCGAAGCTGGCCGCCTTCGCGATGTCGGGCTTCCTCGCCGCCGTCGCGGGCGCGCTGTTCGCCTACCAGCAAGGTGCCGTCGACGCCGGTGCCTTCCCGGTTACCGCCAGCCTCTCGGTCTTCGCGATGGTCGTCGTGGGTGGGCTGTCCCGGCCGATGGGCGCGGTGCTCGGTGCCATCTACCTCGTCGGGTTGGAGCGTGTCCCGGGCCTGCGCGAGATCGAGCTCGTGCAGCTGCTGACCACCGGCGTGGGCCTGATCATCCTGCTGCTCCTGCTGCCCGGCGGCTTCACCGCTGCGGTGCTCAACGTGCGCGACGCGTTCCTGCGGAGGGTCGCCGCCAAGCACGGCATCGACGTGCCGAGCCTGAACGCCGACCGGCTGCAGGAGCAGCCCGCGGACGAGCTCCACGTCCCGGCGGTGCCCGTCGGGAGCCGGTCATGAGGGGCCGACTGGCGGCGATCACGGGGGGCGCGAGCGCGACCCCGCTGCTGATCCTGTTCGCCTTCAACCTCGTCGACGAGTTCGACCGGGTGGCGTTCGGCGTGCTCACCCCCGAGATCCGCGACACCTTCGGGCTGTCCGACAGCGGGATCGTCGCCATCGCCTCGATCGCCGGGGTGACCGCGCTGCTCGCCGCGCTGCCGATCGGCGTGCTCGCCGACCGCTTCCGGCGGGTCCGCATGGCCGGCCTGGGTGCCGGGGTGTGGGGCGGCATGACGATCGTGACGGCGCTGTCGCCCGTCGCGTGGGTGCTGACCGCGGCGCGCATGGGCGCGGGCATCGGCCGGGTCGTCAACGAGCCGGTGCACGCCAGTCTGCTCACCGACTACTACGAGCCGGAGCACCACCCCAAGGTCTTCGCGTTCCACCGGCTGGCCAACCCGATCGGTCTCGCCAGCGCGCTGGTCATCGGCGTGCTCGGCTCGATGTGGGACTGGCGGCTGGTCTTCGTCGCGCTCTCCATCCCGACGTTCCTGCTGCTGCCGGCGCTCTTCCGGCTGCGCGAGCCGCTGCGCGGGGAGAGCGTCGACCCGGAGACGGCGAGCAGAGCCGCTGCCGCGGGCAGCGTGCCGTTCGGCGAGGCGCGCCGGCAGCTGTTCGCGATCCGCACGCTGCGCCGGGTGTGGGTCGCCTTCCCGGTTCTCGGCATCGCCGTGATCAGCATGACCCAGCTGGTCAGCCTGTTCTTCGAGCGCGTCTACGGCTACGGCCCGATGGGCCGCGGCGTCGTCACGTTCCTGTCCGGCCTCGGCATCGTCGTCGGGCTGGTCGTGGGCCAGCGGCTGGCCACCCGCGCGCTGGTCGCCGGGACGCCCGAGCGCCTCGCGACGTACGACGGGCTGGCCATCGCCGGGATCGGCGTCGGCCTGGTCGGCATGGTGGTCTCGCCGTACGGCTGGCTGTCCGCCGTCTTCAACCTGCTCACCGGGATCGCCATCGGGGCCTACCAGCCCTGCTACTACACGCTCGTCGGCATCGTCAGCCCGGCGCGTGTCCGGGCGCAGGCCTACGCCTGGGCCATCCTCTACCTCGGCGGGGGAGCGCTGTTCGCGCCGATGCTCGCGGACCTCGGGGAGAGCTCCGGCTACCGGCTGGCGCTGGCGGTCCTCGCCGCGACACTCTTCGCCGGCGGCCTCGTCGTCATGACCGCCGCCTCGTCGGTCCGCCGCGACGCGGAGCAGGCGCTGGCGACGCTGCGGACGGCCGCCGAGCTCGACGAGCAGCTGCGCTCCAGCGGCGACGCCGCCCTGCT
Organism: Frankiales bacterium; assembly: GCA_004299215.1. GTDB lineage: Bacteria > Actinomycetota > Actinomycetes > Mycobacteriales > SCTD01 > SCTD01. Next base: position 3,238 of record SCTD01000221.1, read on the forward strand.
CACCGTGCGCGGGCTCGACGTCGCCTACGACGGCGTGCAGGTGCTCTTCGGCGTCGACCTCGAGATCCAGGAGGGGGAGATCGTCGCCCTGCTCGGCACGAACGGCGCCGGGAAGTCGACGCTGCTCAACGCCGTCAGCGGTCTCACCGACCCGGTGGGCGGTGCGATCTTCTACGCCGGCCGCGACATCACGCACGCCGACGCGGTGCAGACCGCTCACCTCGGCATCGTCCAGATGCCCGGCGGCAAGGGCGCTTTCCCGACCCTGACGGTTGCCGAGCACTTCGACCTCGCGGGCTGGCTGCACGCCAGGGACGACGGCTTCGACGCGCGGGTGCAGGAGGTGCTGCAGCGCTTCCCGCGGCTGGGGGAGCGCTGGGACACCGCGGCCGGCGCGCTGTCCGGGGGCGAGCAGCAGCAGCTGGCGCTCGGGATGGCGTTCGTCGCGCGACCGAGGCTGCTGCTCATCGACGAGCTCTCGCTCGGGCTCGCCCCGACCGTCGTCACGACGCTGCTCGACATGGTGCGCGACATCCACGCGCAGGGGACGACCGTCGTGGTCGTCGAGCAGAGCGTCAACATCGCGCTCGCGCTGGCCGAGCGGGCGTACTTCCTGGAGAAGGGGCAGGTGCGCTTCTCCGGGCCGACCGCAGACCTGCTCGGCCGCGAGGACGTGCTGCGCTCGGTGTTCCTGGCCGGCGCCAGCGCCGGTGCGGTGACGGTGCCGCGGCTCGAGGAGCACGACATCGACGTCGCCCACGGGCCGGTTCTCCAGTGCCACGGGCTGAGCGTGCGGTTCGGCGGCGTCGCGGCCGTCCAGGACGTGGACCTGTCCGTGCTGCCGGGCGAGGTGGTCGGCCTCGTCGGCGCGAACGGCGCGGGCAAGACGACGCTGTTCGACCTGCTCAGCGGCTACCTCGAGCCGAGCGGCGGCCGGGTCCGCCTCGACGGGCGCGACGTCACGGGCTGGTCGCCCGACCGCCGGGCGATGGCCGGCCTCGGCCGCAGCTTCCAGGACGCGCGCATCTTCGGGTCGCTGACCGTCGCGGAGAACCTCGCGGTGTCGCTCGAGCGCCACCTCGAGGTGCGCAGCTACCTCGCGTCCGGGGTCTTCCTGCCCGACGCCCGTCGTGGTGAGGACGACGTCGCCTACAGCGTCGAGGACCTCGTCGAGCTGCTCGGCCTGGGGGCACTGCGGGACAAGCAGGTGCGCGAGCTGTCGACCGGGAGCCGGCGCATCGTCGACCTCGGCATGGCCCTGGCGCACGACCCGACCGTGCTGCTGCTCGACGAGCCGTCCTCGGGCATCGCGCAGCGCGAGACCGAGGCGCTCGGGCCGCTGCTGCTCAAGCTGCGGGACGACACCGGCTGCGCGCTGCTGGTGATCGAGCACGACATGCCGCTGCTGTCGTCGGTGTGCGACCGGCTGGTGGCGCTCGAGCTGGGCCGGGTCATCGCCCAGGGGTCACCGGACGAGGTGCTGAACGACGACCGGGTCGTGCGCTCCTACCTCGGTGGCGACTCGACCGCGGTGCTGCGCAGCGGTGACGTGGCCCCCGCCCGCGTCGGAGGTGTGCGGTGAGGCGCGTCGCGATCCTGCTGCTCGCCGGCACGGCCCTGGTCTGGGGCGCTGCCCCTGCCGTCGCGGCCGAGGGCGACCCGGTGACCGGCTATTGGGCGCGTACGAACACCGGCCTCCCGGTGCCCGTGCAGCCTCCGGACCCGGTCCCGGAGGGCGGCACCTGGGTCGCCGCCGACCCGAGCGGACCGCTTGCGCTCAGCGCGCTGCGGACGGGCCTGGCCGACGGGCTGGTGGCGGTCGAG
>SCTD01000222.1 GCA_004299215.1 Frankiales bacterium
GGTCGCCGAGAACTACGAGGCGACCTGCAGCAGCACGGAGTCCAGGAAGCCACCGACCTCGCCGGCCTTGCACATGTTCACCATCAGAGGCGGGAAGACCTCGACGTGCTTGGCCATCGAGACCGACAGGGAGCTACCGGTCTCGATGTCGTTGCGCACCTCCGCGAGGACGCGGGCGAGCTCCTTGTTCTCCGTCTGGTCGCAGAGGATGCTCAGCGCGCGCAGCAGGCTCAGCCCGCTGTTGATCATCGTGGCGAACTGGCGCGAGAAGACGGCGAGGTCCTTGAGCTTGACCTTCTTCTTCCCGAAGCCGGGAAGGGTGATCTCCTTGCTCATGCCGGCGTTGGCCTGGGTGATGCTCAACGGGGCGTAGCCCATGCCCTTGAGCTTCATGGCCACTTGGGCCTGGGTCTCGGCCTCGAGCTTCCCGGTCTTCAGCTGCCCGGACTTGTCGCGGACCTTGTACTCGAACGTCGCAGTAGCCATAGTCAGTCGCCTCTCAGGCCCGGCCGCAGAGCCGGTTGAAGTCCTCGACGTGGTGGCACTTCTCGAGCGCCGCGTCGTACGTGATCTTTCCCTGCTTGACCAGCTGAGCCAGGTGGCTGTCCATGGTCTGCATGCCGTGCTTGGCGCCTGCCTGCAGCGCCGAGTAGATCTGGTGCGTCTTGCCCTCGCGAATGAGGTTGCGGATGGCGGGCGTCGCGGTCATGACCTCGACGGCGACGACCCGGCCCTTGCCGTCGGCGGTCTTGACGAGCTGCTGGCAGACGACGCCCTGGATCGCGCCGGCGAGCTGCACGCGGACCTGCTGCTGCTGGGACGGCGGGAAGACGTCGATCACGCGGTCGATGGTCTGGGCGGCGTCCTGCGTGTGCAGGGTCGCCATCACCAGGTGACCGGTCTCGGCCGCCGTGAGGGCGATCTCGATGGTCTCGAGGTCGCGCATCTCACCGACCAGGATGATGTCCGGGTCCTGGCGCAGCACGTGCTTGAGCGCGTTCTTGAAGGACCAGGTGTCCTCCCCCACCTCGCGCTGGTTGACCAGCGACCTCTGGTGTGAGTGCAGGAACTCGATCGGGTCCTCGACGGTCATGATGTGGTCGGCGCGCTGGCGGTTGGCCAGGTCGACCACCGCGGCGAGCGTCGTCGACTTGCCGGAGCCGGTCGGGCCCGTGACCAGGACGAAGCCGCGCGGCAGCATGGCGAAGTTCGACACCGCCGGCGGGACGCCGAGGTCCTCGAGCTTCTTGATCTCGTAGGGGATGAGGCGGAAGGCCGCACCCAGCGCGTCACGCTGCTTGTACAGGTTGACGCGGAAGCGCGCCTTGCCCGGGACGCTGTAGGCGAAGTCGAGCTCGAGCTCCTCCTCGAACTTCTCCCGCTGCTTCTGGGACATGATCGCGTACATGGTCTTCTGGATGACCTGCGGTGTGAGCTTCGGGTAGTCCTCGACCGGCGTGAGGTGCCCGCTGAGCCGGACCGTGGGCGGGGCACCCACGGTCAGGTGCAGGTCCGAGCAGCCGGTGTCGAGGACGTGCAGCAGCAGGTCTGCCAGGAAGGCGCTGTCCTCGCTCGTGTCGGCAGCACCGACCCGCACGGCGACATCGGCCGAAGCAGTCGGCGGCTGCGCGCCGGACGCCGAGCTGATGGATGCGCCGGTCTGGGAGGGGACGACCGGCGGCGGGGTCGGCATCGGCGGAGGAAGCACCGGTGCGCCCGGCGCCACCAAGGCCGGAGCCGGACCGAGGGATGCGGTGGGCGGCAACGGCGGTGGCGCGACGGGGACCGCAGGCGGCGACACGGCCGGAGCCGCCGGCGGCGCGCCGAAGCTCATCGTGGGAGCAGCGTCCATGGGCGCCGCGCTGGGCAGCGGCGGAGCCGCCGTCCAGCCGGGGTCCAGGGGTGACACCTCGGGCTTGCCGGGCGGCGGCGAGTTGAAGTAGCCGTCCATGCCCGAGGGGGCAGGGGTCTGCGCGTCCACGTGCAGTCCTTCCTCGGCACCGGGGCATCCGGTGCGCTGTTCGTCGAAGGCAGGCATCGACCGTTCGGAGCAGTGCCTTGAGTCCCGGTCAGACCACGACGCGGAGGATCTCCTCCATGGAGGTGTGACCGGCCTTGACCTTGGCCAGCCCGTCGTCGCGGAGCGTGATCATCCCCTGCTCCAGGGCGACCTTGCCGATGGCGAGCGCCGAGGCGTGCTCGACCGCGAGCTTCTCGATCTCCTCACTCACGGCCATCACCTCGTGCAGCGCGAGACGTCCCTTGTAGCCGGTCTTCGAGCACGCGCTGCACCCGATCGGCCGGTAGAGCGTCGGCAGCGGCTCGTCCGGGTCCCACGGGAAGCGCATGTCGACGAGCTGCTCACGGGATGGCGTGTAGGCCTCCTTGCACTTCGGGCAGAGCCGTCGTGCCAGCCTCTGGGCCAGGACGCAGTCGAGCGCTGAGCCGACGAGGAACGGCTCGATGCCCATCTCCGTGAGGCGGACGACGGCAGAGGGCGCGTCGTTGGTGTGCAGCGTGGAGAGCACCAGGTGGCCGGTGAGGGCGGCCTCGATCGCGATGTGCGCGGTCTCCTTGTCGCGGATCTCGCCGAGCAGCACGATGTCGGGGTCGGAGCGCAGGATCGAGCGGAGCGCTGCGGCGAAGGTCAGGCCGGCCTTGGCGTTGGTCTGCACCTGGTTGATGCCCGGGAGGCGGTACTCCACCGGGTCCTCGACGGTGATGACGTTGACCTCGGGCCGGCTGACGATGTTCAGCGTGGCGTACAGGGTGGTCGACTTCCCGGATCCGGTCGGCCCGGTCACGAGGATCATCCCGTAGGGCTTGGCGAAGCTCTGGGAGTAGACGTCGTAGTTCTCCTGGCCGAAGCCGAGGTCGGAGAGCTTCAGCATCGCCGTGGAGTTGTCCAGGATGCGCATGACGATCTTCTCGCCCCACACCGTGGGCAGTGTCGCCACACGCAGGTCGATCTTCTTGCCGTTGGCGTTGACCGACAGGCGTCCGTCCTGCGGGATCCGGCGCTCGGCGATGTTGATGTCCGCCATGATCTTGAGACGGCTGGTGACACCGGACGTGATCGTCTTCGGGGACCGCATCACCTCGTGCAGCACGCCGTCGATGCGGAACCGCACGCGCAGGTCGTGCTCGGTCGGCTCGATGTGGATGTCAGAAGCGCGGTCCTGGATCCCCTGCGTGATCAGCAGGTTCACGAACTTGACGATCGGCGCGTCCTCGACGATCTCCTTGACCTTGGAGAGGTCGTCGTCGTCGTCGGCGTTGGTGTCGATGGCCGAGGTCAGCTCGTCCATCTCGTCGTCGCCACGGTGGTAGCGGTTGATCGCGGCGATGACGTCGGCCTTCGTGGCCACGACCGACTTGACCTCGAGGCCGGTCATCGAGCGGATGTCGTCGACGGCGAAGACGTTGGCCGGGTCGGCCATGGCCACGACCAGCTTGCCCTCGTCGTAGCCGATCGGCAGTGCGTTGTGGCGCCGGCAGACCGCTGACGGCACTCGGGAGACCGCGGAGCCGTCGACCGGGTAGTCGGACAGGTCGACGAACTTCAGGCCGATCTGGGTGGCGAGCGCGGCGACGAGCTGGCCCTCGGAGAGCATGCCCATGTCCACGAGGACTCGGCCAAGGCTGCGGCCCAGGCGTCGCTGCTCCTCGACGGCCGTCTCGAGCTGCTCGCGGGTGACGTGTCCGCCCTCGAGCAGGATGTCTCCCAGCTGCTTCACTGTCGAGCTCCTAGGACGGCTTGGGCCTGCCGCATCCACGCAGCGCAGACTGCGGGATCGATGGCGGGAGCAGATGGGCGTGCCCTCTTGCTCTCGGCCGATGCGGGCCTCGGCTGGAGCGCCTGGACCGCGCAGCCGAAGCCGGGCTCGCGACGCCCCGTCAGCCGATCCGCCTCCTCCAGGAGGTCGATCAGCTGACCGCGCAGGCGACCCTGCTCGGCGGCCCTGCGGTAGGCCTCGCCGACGAGCAGGTCGTGCGCCTGCTGTGCGGAGCCTGCGCGCTGGAGGTGCTCGGCGTACGGGACGAGCAGCAGGGGTGACGCCTGCCGACTGCGCCGGGCGAGCTCCCGCGATCCGTCGAGAGCCAGCTGCGTGTGACCCTGGGCCCGCACCAGCTCCCAGTAGAGCGCCTCCACCCTCCCGTCGAAGCGAGCCATGGGGCGCACCGAGTCCATCAGCTGCAGGCCACGGTGCCCCGACGCCTGCTCGTCCGCGATGGCACGTCGAGCCGCAGCGAGGGACACGCGGGCGTCTCGGACCCCCGGCAGGGGTCCGTCGTCGACGGCGGAGCCACGGGCGACGGCGCCCACACCGGCCCGGTCGTGGGCCACCCCGAGGTAGGCACCGCCCAGGCCGACGGAGAGCAGCACGGCGGCCGCAAGTGCCCTCGTCGCCGGGCCGCGGACGGAACTGCTCTCCTGAGCCGTCCAGCAGAGCCCGACGAGGATGCCGACCAGTCCCAGCACTGCGGGAATGCTGAGTGCGAAGTCGACCATCGAGTGGATGAGCAGGGCGCCTGCGGCCAGGCCGGCACCGACCTGGGCAGCGCACGGCCCAGCCCGAGGTCGTGCCAGGGCGCGTACGAGCGTGCCCGCGCACACGGCGAGCGACGAGAGCACCACGAGAAGCACAGGGAGTCCCAGGACGAGGCCGCCCTCGGCGAGTGCACCGAGGACCTCGTTGTGGGCGAACGGCGACAGCTCCGCCGCCGGCGGCATGCGCAACCTGCTCGCTCCCTGGTAGGAGCCGGATCCGGCACCGAGCAGCGGATCGTCCAGGAACTGACCCCATGCAGCCGTCCAGTAGTCCAGCCGAACTCCTGTCGTCGAGTCGAGGGTCTGCCCCGCCGAGGACTTGCTCGTCGTGGCCGCCAGCGCGTTGACCTCTGCGGAGAAGAAGACGCTGCTCGTCGTCAGCACCAGAGCACCACAGGCGAGCAGGATCACAGCGACTGCCCTGAGCAGTCCCCGAGCTCCGTTCCGCCGCAGCCCCAGCAGGATCAGGAGGCCACCGGCAGTGACCAGCAGCAGCATGGCCGCACGAGCGGCAGACAGGACGACGGCTGAGGCGCACAGCGGCCCAACCAGCAGGCCGAGTGCCCGGAGCCGAGCCGAGCCGAGGACCGCGGCCACGGCGGCCAAGCAGCTGAACGCCAGCATGAGGCTGCCGAAGGGGTTCGCGGAGTAGAGCGTGCCGAGCATCGGGCCATCGACGCTCTCGCCGCCACCCCACCACGGCAGCCAGGCGTCGGTGTACTGCTGGAGCCCACCGAGCAGGAGCGCCACCAGGACAGCCTGCCGCCGGGTCCGGGTCCTGGCGAAGGCGGACGTCGCGAGCAGGAGCCCGCTGAAGTACCCCCATCGGGACAGGCTGATCGCAGCTCCGTCCCCGTAGGCCGTCAGCGCACCCACCAGCACGGCAGCACAGGACGGCGCCACGGCCAGTGCGATGAGCGCGCGAGGACAGCGCCGCCAGGGGCGCAGGACCAGCAGCGTCGGGACCAGCAGCACGCACGCGACAGGAATGACGAAGGACTCCCAGCCCCCCCGGGCAGGAAGCACGTAGAGAATCCAGATCAGGAGGACCGGTGAGAACGCGAACCAGTCACGGTGCTGGCTGAGGAAGCGTCGACCGCGAGGCACGACATCCGTCGCGCCCGTGCGCACCGGAGCAGGCAGCACGGCGGTGTCCGTCATGCCTGGTCCTTCGGACCGAAGTACGGGTCCCTTGACCCGAACGGCTCAGTCCCGGCGAGTGAGCGACTGCGCAAGCAGCTCCAGGGCCAGGGCCTGCTCCGAGTCCGGGTCGAGCGAGGCGGACGTGCCATCCCGGAACCCGAGCTGGACCCGGGCGACCGATGGGACCGGAACAGGCTCCTGCTGAGGCAGCAGGTCCGCGAGAGCGGCCTGCAGCGACGCCCGCGCGGACAGCTCCTCCGCTGCGGGAAGCGGGACGGCCGGAGGCAGCGACACGACCGGCGGCGCGGGCACGACGGGCGGCAGCGGGGCCGGCGCGACGGGGACGGCCTCGACGAGCGGCGCGGGCGGCGACTCGTACGCGGGCGCAGCGACCCCGACCGGCGGCAGCGGGGCAGGCACGGTGGGCACCTGCGCCACCGGGGCCGGCTCGGCGGCAGGCGTGGGCAGCGCGGGGACGTCCGCCAGCTCGCTCGCCCACGCCTCCCCCGAGGCGAGCAGCTCGGAGATGGACGCCATCACGCTGGGCTCGACGGGAGCAGCTCGGACGGCGGGCGGAGGAGCCGGCGGCTGCACCGCCATGGCCGGCGGGGCGGCGACCCGCAGCGGCCCGGACGGGATCGAGGTGACAGCCGCGCCGAGCGCGTGCTTCCCCTTCGGCGTCCGACGGAACAGCCCCAAGGTCAGACCACAGCGCCGGCGGGCGCGTCGATGGAGTCCACGACCGAGTAGAGCAGCGCCAGCAGCACGGACTTGACCGACTCGCGGTCGGTGGCGTCGCAGGGCACGACGGGGACGTCCTCGTCCAGCTCGAGCACCGAACGGACCTTCTCCTCGTCCGACGGCTCGATCCCGGAGGAGCGGTTCAGCGCGACCACGAACGGCACGCGCGCCATCTTGCGGAAGGCGGCCAGGATGCCGACGGCCTCCTCGAGGGAGTCCTGGCGGTCGGCGTCGACCAGCAGGATGTAGCCGAGCATCCCCTCGCCGAGGATCTCCCACATGAAGTCGAAGCGGTCCTGCCCCGGCGTGCCGAACAGGTAGAGCACCAGGTCGCGGTCGATGGTGATCCGGCCGAAGTCCATCGCGACCGTGGTCTCCGCCTTGCGGGACCTGGTGTGGTCGGTGATGTCCTTCTCGGTCGACAGCACGGTGATCTCGCTGATCGTGCGGATCAGCGTCGTCTTGCCGGCCGAGAACGGCCCGGTCACGACGATCTTGACCGCCGTGCCGCCGTGCTTGCGACGGTTGCTGCTGCGCGTCGTCATCTACAGACCCCTCACACCGGCGATGAGCCTGAGCAGCAGGCTCTTGTTCACGCTCGGGTCGCGCTCGATGAGCGAGGCGACCGCAGGATCAGCGTCGGGCTGCAGGGCGGTGGCGCCGTGGACGGACCCGTGACCACCCGCGGAGGCGGTGGGCACCGGCGAGCCGGCACGGGCGTACGCCGGAGCCTCCTCGGCGTGCTCGGGCTTGCGGGTGGGCGTGAACGGCTCCGGCCGCTCCGGGATGACCGGGGCCGCGGGGGACGGGATCACCGGCGCGGCAGCTGCCGTCGCGGCGGGCGGGGCAGGCGGAGCGACCGGCGTGCCCTCGAGCGCTGCCAGCAGGCTCTGCCGCTTGACCAGCTGCTCGTCGCCGCTGCCGCCGACGACCAGCAGGCCGCGGCTGACGAGACCGGCGAGCGCCGAGACGACGGCGTACTCCCCTCGCCCGGCCAGGGCGACGAGGTCGGCGACGGTACGGCGACCGTCGACCAGTGCCAGCAGGGCCCACTCGTCGCGAGTGGCGACGGGGCCGTCGGACGGAGCCGGGTTCACGGTGACGACGGCGTCGGGGGCCGGCACCTGCTCGACCAGGGTCGCCCAGGCCTCGAGCCGGCGCTGACCTTCGGCGACCACCTCCTCGACCGGCACCGTCGCGCCCAGGTCGTCGGGGTCGCTCTCGTCGACCACGAAGGCGAACTCGCCCTCGGTCCAGCGCAGCATGCTGAAGACGGCGTCGGTCGCCTGCTCGGCCGCGACCTCCTTGACCTGCTCGACGTCCAGGCCGGCCTTCTCGGCCAGCAGCTGCGCCAGGCTCAGCGACGCGTCGCCGGTGAGCTCGTCGGCCGCCGCGGCGAGCGCGTCGTCGTCGACCAGCCCGCTGCCGAGCAGCCGGCGGGCCAGCTCCTGCCGAGCCACGTCGGCGCGGGCGCCGGTGACCGCACCGTCGCGCAGGTGCACCGCGCCGTGCGCCGACTCCTTGCGCAGGTGCAGCGTCCCGGTCTTCTTCGTGAAGCTGAGCAGCTGGAAGATGTCCGGGAGGCTGAACGCGTCGAGCGTTCCCTCGAGTCTCACAACGAGTCCCGTCGGTCGGTGGTGGCGGAGGGGGTGGGACTAGGACCAGGTCGACGGCGGCACGCCGCCACCGGGCATGACGCTGCCGGTCGGGGCGTACGACGAGGTCCAGGCGCTGTCGGCCTGCCCGGTGTAGCTGGGCACCGTGTAGGCGGGATCGGTGGGAGGCGTGTAGACGGGAGCCACGGGAGCCGTCTCGGCCACCGGCTCGGGCTGGACCGGGACCTCGGTCGGGACCGCGGCGAGCACGGGAGCGGCCGCCGGAGCCGGCTCCTCGTCCGCGCGGAGCACCTCGGCGACCGTCGCGGCTGCGCGACGCACCTCGTAGAGCATCATCCCGACCTTGGCGCCCTTGCTCGCGACGGCGACCAGGACGGCCTCGTCGTCGGCGGAGACCAGGAAGACGGTGCCGGCGTCGCCCTCGATGTAGACCTGGGACAGCTCGCCCCGGCCGAGGCCCTGCGCGGCACGCTCGCCGAGCGACAGCAGTGCTGCGCTCATGGCCGCGACGCGGTCCTCGTCCATGGACGGCGGCAGGGCAGCGGCCATCGGCAGCCCGTCGAAGGACACGACGGCGGCGGCCTCGATCTCCGGCGTCTGCGCGAGCAGCGCGTGGATCGCCCGGTCCAGCCGGTCGGAACGGCTCCCCCCGAGGAGGGAGTCGCTGTGCAGGTCGGTCATCGATGGCTCCTTCGCCGAGCGGCCGTCGCCGCCCTGTAGGAGTCCCATCGGTCCCGACCCGTCAGCGCTTGAGCGCCTGGAGGGTCGCGACCATCACCCGAACGGGTGCAGCCATTCCGGTCATGAGCTCCACCTGGCGCGCGGCCTGGTGCAGCAGCATCGCCGCTCCGGAGACCACCACTCCCCCGCACGACGCGGCGAGCGGCGTCGGCCAGGGGTCGTAGACGACGTCGAGCAGGGCCGGGACGTCGCGGACGTGCGGCGCGAAGCGGTCGGCCGCGCCCGCCGGGAGGGTGCTGACCAGCAGGTCGCAGCCGGCGAGCACCCCGGGCTCCCAGCCGGTCACGGTCGGCGTGACGCCCAGCCGTGCGGCCGCGGCCAGCGTCTCGACCGGCTCCGAGCGCACCACCAGCACCGGATCGGAGCAGCCGAGCGCCTTCACCGCCGCCAGCGCCGAGCGCGCGGTGGCGCCCCCGCCGAGGAGGACGGCCCGCCCCGCAGAGGTCACCCCGGCCTCGGCCAGCGCCGCCAGGATGCCGTGCACGTCGGTGTTGTCGCCGATCCGCCGGCCGTTGCGGAGCAGCACGGTGTTGGCCGCCGCCACCGACCTCGCGAGGTCCGAGACCTCGTCCAGCAGCGGCAGCACCGCCGTCTTCAGCGGCATGGTGAGCGACAGGCCCGCCCACTCGGGCCCCAGCCCGTCGAGGAACGCCGGCAGGTCCGCCTCGCCGACGTCGACGGCGTCGTACGTCCAGTCGAGCCCGAGCTCGGCGTAGGCCGCCCGGTGGAGCGCCGGGGAGAGCGAGTGGGCGATCGGCCGGCCGAGGACGGCCGCTCTCAGAAGACGCCCTCGGCGCGCGACTTGTCCCGCTGCCGCAGGAAGGCGTTGTAGTCGTTGGTGAAGAAGCTGCGGCCGTCCTTGGTGGCCAGCACGTAGTAGAGGATGTCGCCGTCCACCGGCTCGAGCGCGCCCTTCAGCGTCGCCTCGCCCGGGGAGGCGATCGGCGTGGGGGGCAGGCCGGTCTTGCGCCGGTTCTCGTACGGAGTGTCCTTCGCCAGGTCGGACCGCGTCAGCGGCTCACCGGCGTTCTTGCCGACGCCGAAGGCGATCGCGGCGTCGATGCCGAGCGGGATCCCCTGCTCCAGCCGGTTGTAGACGACGCGGGACACCTTGCCGTACTCGTCGTCGTGCTTCACCTCGCGCTCGATCAGGCTGGCGACGATGACGACGTCGTACGGCGTGAGGCCCAGGCGCTGCGCGCCCTCCTCGAGCCCGACGGTCTCGGCCGCCTGCTCGAACCGCTTCACCATGAGGGTCAGCACGTCCGTGGCGGTGCTGCCCGGCTCGATCTCGTACGTCGCGGGGAACAGGAACCCCTCGAGCTGGCCCCGGGCGTAGTCGGGCAGGCCGAGCGCGGCGGGGTCCTGGGCCGCGGCCTCGTAGTCGGCCAGCGGGATGTCGCTGTTGTCCGCCAGGATCTGCAGCGTCTGCTCGACGTTGCGGCCCTCGGGGACGGTCACCCGGCCGACCAGCCGCGCAGCCGGGTCGAGCAGCAGCTCGAAGGCGGAGGCGGCGCTCATCTTCAGGCGCAGCTGGTAGAAGCCGGGCTGCAGCCTGGTCGCGCGGGGGTCGGACGCGGCCACCTCGAAGAAGGCCGCCCGGCTGGCCACGACGCCCTTCTCGAGCAGCGTGTCGGCGACGTCCCCGGCGGTGTCGCCCGGCTCGATCTGCACGACCGCCTCGCCGGAGCCCGCTCCGTCGAAGTCCGCTGCGTCGGAGCCGGTCAGCGCGTCGACGACCTTGCCGCCCACGGTCACCGCGGCGACGGCCAGGGCGGACAGCAGCAGCACCAGGAAGAGGACCCCCAGCACCCTGCCTCGGCGCCTCGGGGGCCGCGGGCGGGGCCGCTCGTCGCGCAGGTCCAGGAGGTCGGTCACGGATGCCAGACTAACGTCACGAGATCGTCACGGGGCGCCCGCCCGGGGCTCAGCGCGTGTCGAGCACGCCCTGGAGCAGCGCGACCGCTGCCGCCTGGTCCACCACGGCCCGGCCCTTCCTGGCCGAGCGGCCGGAGGCCCGCAGCGCCGCGGCCGCGGTCACCGTGGTCAGCCGCTCGTCCACCAGCCGCACCTCCACCGGAGCGATCAGCGGTTCCAGCGCCGCCGCCCAGTCCCGGGCCATGTCCGCGGACGCGCTGGCGGCCCGCCCCGACATCGACGTCGGCAGCCCCACGACGACCAGCACGGCCTCGCGCTCGGCCACGAGCTCCGCCACGCGGGCGTGCCCCGGCGCCGGGACCGTCTCCACCGGCGACGCCAGGATCCGGTGCGGATCGCTCGCCGCGACCCCCACCCGAACGGTTCCGACATCCACCGCGAGCACGACGCCGGCAGGGCCGCTCCGGTTCTGGG
>SCTD01000223.1 GCA_004299215.1 Frankiales bacterium
CACCGGAGCGCGGAGCCCGCGCCCGGTGACGTTGCCCAGCCCCGTCATGAAGTGCATGCCGATGCCGCCGAAGCGCTCCTCGGCCCGCGTCGCGAAGTAGCCCGGGAAGTCGGCCCTGGCCACGCCGGAGCCGGCGTCCTCGGTGACCGGGTGCGCGGCGAAGGCGCCCATCGTGGCGATGGTCCGCGGCTGCTTCTTCTTGCTGTCCACGGCGATGGCGCGCAGCCAGGTGAGCTCGGGCTCCTCCGCGGAGCGGTAGGTGCCTCGCCGCTCGCTGCTGTGCTTGCGCGCGTCCTGCTTGCCGGTCTCGACGACGGCCGCCTCCATCGACAGGACGGCCTGCTTGACGGTGGACGTGATCGTCTCGGTCGCCTGCGCCATGTACCAGTCGGGGACGAAGCCCCAGCCGCCGAGGAAGTCCATCGACGTGTGCGAGTGGGTGGCGTGCAGGTTGAACGACTCGGCCTTCATGCCGCGAGCCTTCAGCTCGGGGTCGGCCGCCAGGGCATCGCTGATCTGCTTGGTGCCGCAGTCGTCGCACTTGTTGGCGTAGTCCCAGAGCCATCCCTCGCCGTCGATGACCGTGAGCACGGCGAGGTCGGTGCCGTCGCCGATGGCGATCGACCGGACCCAGAGGCCGTTCTCCTCGTCGAAGCTGGTGATCGGGTTCATCGGACCCAGTCCGTAGCCGCCCATGTAGAGGCAGTTCGGGTTCTCGGGCCAGGGGGAGCCGGCGCTGGCGAGGTGGTCGACCTCGGTGGCCGTGTCCTCGAGCAGGCGCTGGATGTACTCCGGTGCGAGCGGCTTGCACAGCTCGGCGTTCTGCTCCCAGCGGGCTCCCGGGAACCGCTCCTGCATGTCCTGCGGCCGCGGGAGGAGCGAGGTCTTGGCGGCGCCGACCAGCATCTGACCCTCGGCCAGGGTCGGCGCGGACCCCGGGCCCGCCCCTCGGGCCGGAGTCTCCCGGGGCTCGTCGGACAGCCGCTCCAGGACGGTGGTCGCGCTCGACTCCACCTCCCCTGCCGGGTCCGGCACGGGCACCAGGCCGATGCCGGCCCACGCGACGGAGACCATCAGCGTGCCGGTGAGGCCGGCGATCAGGGTCGAGCGGACGACGTTGCGCACGGGGGTGCTCCTGCAGCAGACGAGGGTGTTGCCCGCTTGTTTCGACACCTCGCGTGCACGCTCCTGCTGGGACGCGTCACACCAGGCGCGCCCCGCCCTCGTGCTGGCTCACGAAGCACGCGCCCGCCTCACCCCTTGCGTCATGCTCTGCCCGGCGGTGGCTGCTCCGGGGAGCATGACGCAACGGCGTCGTCACCCGTACTAGCGTCAGCCCGTGCCGCCTGCCGCGAAGACCGCCCCTCGCACGCCCGCCGTCCGCAAGCCCCCGGTCCGGAGGGCGCAGACCCCCGACTACCCGGTCGAGCGGTTCACCCTCGACAACGGCCTGCGCGTGGTGCTGAGCCCCGACAGCAGCAGTCCGGTCGTCGCCGTGGCCGTCTACTACGACGTCGGCATGCGCAGCGAGCCCGAGGGCCGCACCGGCTTCGCGCACCTCTTCGAGCACCTGATGTTCCAGGGCAGCGCGAGCCTCGGGAAGACCGAGCACTTCACCTACGTCCAGGGCAACGGCGGCACCCTCAACGGCTCGACGCACGTCGACTACACCAACTACTACGAGGTCATGCCGAGCGCGGCGACCGAGCTGGCGCTGTTCCTCGAGGCCGACCGCATGCGCAGCGTGCAGGTCACCCAGGAGAACCTCGACAACCAGATCGCCGTGGTGCAGAACGAGATCCGGGTCAACGTCCTGAACCGGCCGTACGGCGGCTTCCCGTGGCTGCTCATGCCCCCGGTGCTCTTCGACGACTTCGCCAACAGCCACAACGGCTACGGCGACTTCGTCGACCTGGAGAGCTCGACCCTCGCTGACGCGCAGGGCTTCTTCGACCGCTACTACGCGCCCGGCAACGCCGTCCTGACCGTCGTCGGCGACATCGACGTCAAGCAGGTCACCCACTGGGTGCAGGACCACTTCGCCGACATCCCGGCGCGCCCGACCCCCGCGCGACCGAGCTTCGCGGAGCCGTGGCCGACCGAGGAGCGACGGGCCACGGTGCACGACCGGCTGGCCCCTGCGCCCGCGGTCGCCATCGGCTGGCGCGTCCCCGACCCGGCGGACCTCGCGACCTACCTGCCGTACGTCGTCCTCGCCGAGGTGCTCACCGACGGCGACGCGAGCCGGCTGCAGGAGCGGATGCTGCTCAAGGACCGCAGCGCCACCCACATCAGCGGCTACCTCGGGCTCCTCGGCGACCCGCTCGACGCCCGCGACCCCACGCTGATGCTCATCGAGGTGCACCACCCCGAGGAGACCAGCCTCGACGCGGTGCTCACGACGAT
>SCTD01000224.1 GCA_004299215.1 Frankiales bacterium
CCCGCTGGGCGCTCTCGGCGTCTACGCGCTGGCGGCGTCCGCCCTGCTGGCAGGTCTGGTCCTCAGCCGGCGCAACCGGCCGCTGGCGATCGCCGGCGCGGTCGTCGTCGCGGGTGCCTGCTACCCCTTCCTGCGGCATCACGTCTTCCCGCCGCGGGGCGTGCTCGCCGTCGCCGTGATCGGAGTCGGGCTGGCTCTTCTCGAGACGGCGCGGGTCAGGCGACCAGGTCGCGGCTGACCTCGGCGAGGGTGCGGGAGCCGGCCAGCCCCATCACGTGCGCCAGGTCGGCGGTCACGGCGTCGAGGCAGGACCGCACCCCGTCCGCGCCGTTGGCGGCCAGCGCCCACAGGACCGGCCGGCCGAGCAGGACCGCGTCCGCGCCGAGCGCCAGCGCCACCAGCACGTCGGTGCCGCTGCGCAGCCCGCCGTCGACGAGGACCGGGGCGCGACCGGCGACGGCGTCGACCACCTCGGGGAGCGCGGCAGCGGTGGGCACCGCCCGGTCCAGCTGGCGCCCCCCGTGGTTGCTCACGACGACCCCGGCCGCCCCGGCGTCCAGGCATGCGATGGCGTCGTCCCCCCGCAGCACGCCCTTGACCAGCACGGGAAGTCCTGCGGCAGAGGCGATCTCGGCGATGACGTCGAGATCGGCGCTCGGGTCCTGCTCGGTCGAGCGGCCGCCGTCGTCACCGGCCGCGAGGTGCTGGGCGACGTTGGCGAGCGGGTCCGTGGCCAGGGCCGCCCGGCCCGCGCCCGGACGCGTCCCCAGGTAGGGCGTGTCCCCCGTGACGACGACGGCGGTGGCTCCCGCCGCGGCCGCCCGCTGCACCAGGGCGCGGGTCAGCCCGCGGTCGCGCATGACGTACGCCTGGAACCACCACGGACCGCAGGGCACGTCCTCGAGCCGGCGGGAGGCGCGCGTCGAGAGGACGAGCAGGCTGCCGGCGTCGGCGGTCCCGCGTGCGGTCGCCGCCTCGCCGTCGGGGTGCGCGAGCCCGTGCAGGGCGCTCGGCGCGACCAGCACCGGAGTCCGCAGCCGGGTCCGCAGCAGCGTCAGCGACGTGTCGACGGAGCTGACGTCACGCAGCACGCGCGGCCGGAGCCGCCTTGCTGCCCAGGCGGTCTCGGCCTCGCGCGCTGTCGTCTGCCCTCCAGCGCCCGTCGCGTAGTAGTCGCGCACGGCCGGCGGCAGGCGCTCGGCAGCGGTCGCTTCGTGGGCGGTCAGCGCGGGGTGCACGAGTGGAGGCTAGGTCCAGGCGCGTTCCCGGCGTACCGTCGCAAGCGCGGCCCTTCCCGCAAGCGACAGGAGTGGGACATGCAGCGGACGGTGCGGTCGGCGATGACGCCCGAGGTCGTCACGGTGCATCCGGACGACCCGTTCAAGCAGGTCGTGCAGCTGCTCGCCGAGCATCGCGTCGACGGCGTGCCGGTGGTCGACGAGACGGGTGCCCTCCTGGGCGTGGTGAGCAAGAGCGACCTCACCTGTCACGAGGAGGAGCCGCCCAGCCTGACGCACCTCGTGGTCGGCGGGCGCGGTGCGCGCGAGCACGCCCGCAAGGCACGGGCGCGTACCGCCCGGGAGCTGATGACGTCGCCGGCGCGCACCATCGGTCCGGACGCCGGGGTGTGCGACGCGCTGCGCGAGATGTCGCGCGGCAAGGTCGGCCGGCTCGTCGTCGTCGAGGGCGGCCGGGTGGTGGGGATCCTCGCCCGCAGCGACCTGCTGAAGGTCTTCCTGCGCAGCGACGAGGAGCTGCAGCGCGAGGCCGAGGTCGTCGTCCGCGACCAGCTCGGCGCGGAGGCGGAGGGCGTCCAGGTGGTGGTCGCCGACGGCGTGGTCCACCTGCGCGGCCGGGTGTCGCGCACGAGCACGGCCTGGACGGCGGCGGCTGCAGCCCGCGACGTCCCGGGCGTCGTCGACGTGGACGACTGCGTGGTCGGCGACATCGACGACACGCTGGTGCACGAGATGTCGGTACGCGGCCCGTTCGTGTGAGCAGCCGCACCCGGTAGGAGAGGCGTCCCGGGGCAGCCGGAGGACACCCGACGCGACGCCCTAGGGTCTCGCGGGTGCAGCGGGTCGAGGTGGTGGGCGCGGCCCTGCTGCGCGACGTGCCCGGGAAGGGCCGTTGCGTCCTCGCGTCGCGGCGCACGGAGCCGCCGCGACTGGCCGGCCTGTGGGAGTTCCCCGGCGGCAAGGTCGAGCCGGGGGAGAGCGACGAGCAGGCCCTGGTCCGCGAGCTCGCCGAGGAGCTGCGGGTCGAGGTCGAGGTCGGCGAGCGCTTCGGCGAGGAGCTGGGCATCGGACCGTCCGCGGTGCTGCGCGTCTACCTCTGCACGCTCGTCAGCGGCGAGCCCGCGCACGTCGACCACGACGCGCACCGCTGGCTCGGTCCGGACGAGCTGCACGACGTGCCGTGGATCCCCGTGGACCTCCCGCTCGTGGAGCAGCTCCGCCCCCTGCTGGGCCCCCGTACGTCCTAGCTCTCGCGGGCGTCCGGGTGACCCGGGGCCGGGCACCGCACCTGCCCGGACGCAACGGCGAGAACCAGGCCCGGGCACCTGCGCCGGTAGGCTGCGGGCGCCGGCCTTCCCTGCTCGGCCATCCACACGCCGATCATCGGAGTACCGCTGTGCCCACCCGTGACGACATCCGGAACGTGGCGATCATCGCCCACGTCGACCACGGCAAGACCACGCTCGTCGACGCCATGCTGCTCCAGTCCGGCGCCTACTCCGAGCACCAGGTCGACGAGGGCGCGGTGCAGGACCGGGTCATGGACTCGATGGACCTCGAGCGCGAGAAGGGCATCACGATCCTCGCGAAGAACACCGCGGTCCGCCGCAAGGACCTGCTCATCAACATCATCGACACCCCCGGCCACGCCGACTTCGGCGGCGAGGTCGAGCGCGGGCTGTCGATGGTGGACGGCGTCGCGCTGCTCGTCGACGCGTCCGAGGGGCCGCTGCCGCAGACCCGCTTCGTGCTCCGCAAGGCGCTCGCGCAGAACATGCCGGTCATCCTCATCATCAACAAGGTCGACCGCCCGGACGCGCGCATCGCCGAGGTCGTCGACGAGTGCTACGAGCTGTTCCTCGACCTCGACGCCGACGAGCACCAGATCGAGTTCCCGATCGTCTACTGCCAGGCCAAGACCGGCCAGGCGTCGCTCACCCGGCCGGAGGACGGCACCAGCCCGGACGCGCCCGACCTCGAGGCGCTGTTCCAGGTGATCCGGGACACGATCCCGGCTCCCACCTACACCGAGGGAGCGCCGCTCCAGGCGCACGTCACCAACCTCGACGCGAGCCCGTACCTCGGCCGCCTCGCCCTGCTGCGCATCTTCAACGGCGAGATCAGGAAGGGCCAGACCGTCGCCTGGTGCAAGAA
>SCTD01000225.1 GCA_004299215.1 Frankiales bacterium
GCCCAGCGCGACGCTCGGGCAACACAACGACGAGATCTACGGCGGGTGGCTCGGTCTCGATGCCGAGGAGCTGGCCGGCCTGCTCGGACGGGGGGTCATCTGATGCGCGGCAAGGCTGTGATCGCGGGGGTCGGGCACACCGCGTTCGGCAAGCTCCCCGGCCGTACGACCGACTCCCTCAACGTCGAGGCCTCCCGCAAGGCGATCCAGGACGCGGGGATCGACAAGGACGCCGTCGACGCCGTCTTCGTCAAGTACCCGACGTCCCAGCACCGGTCGATGTACGGCCAGACCGTGGCCGAGGCGCTCGGCCTGCAGCCGCGCATCGGCGGGGTGTGGGACCAGGGTGGCGCCACCAACATCTCGATGATCTCGTTCGCGGCCATGGCCATCGAGCACGGTCAGTGCGAGATCGCGCTGGTGACCATCGCCGACAACCCCAAGACGGGGACGCGGCAGGCGTACGAGCGCGGTTGGGGCGACGACGCCGTCCACGGGTGGTTCGGGGTCGCGGCCGGCTACGCGATGATCATGCGTCGGCACATGGAGGAGTTCGGGACCACGCACGAGCAGTTCGGGGCGATCGCCCGTGCCTCCCGCCGGCACGGTGCCGAGAACCCGCACGCGCAGCTGCGGTTGCCGCTCACCGAGCAGATGTACGACGAGTCCCGGCTGGTGGTCGACCCGCTCCGGCGCGACGACATCTGCCTGGTGTCCGACGGCGGTGCCGCCGTCGTCGTGATGAGCGCGGAGCGCGCCCGCGACCTCGGCGTCCCGGCGCCTGTTCCGATCCTCGGCTTCGGCCAGGGCCAGACCTCCTGGGAGGTCGCGCAGCGGCCGGTCCTGACCTCGACGGCGGCCGAGATCTCGGCCAAGACGGCCTTCGCCATGGCCGGCATGACCCCGAAGGACATCGACGTCGCGCAGCTCTACGACTGCTTCACCATCGCGGTGATGATGACGCTCGAGGACTATGGATTCGCCCGGAAGGGCGAGGGCGGTCGGTTCGCCGAGGACGGCAACGTCGAGCTCGGCGGCGGCCTGCCGATCAACACCAGCGGCGGCCTGCTCTCCGAGACCGGCATGCCGGGGATGCAGCTGGTCATCGAGGGCGTGCGCCAGGTCCGCGGGACGTCGGTGAACCAGGTCCCGGACGCGCAGACGGCCATCGTCAGCAACCAGGGAGGCATCATGCACACCCACTCGACCCTCATCCTGGGGCGCTGATGGCCGCCGAGGTGCCGCTGCCGGAGATCACCCCGCTGACCGAGCCGTACTGGTCCGGCCTCGAGGCCGGAGAGCTGCGCTTCCAGCGGTGCGGCGGCTGCCGCAACGCGTGGCTCCCCGCCCGCGAGGAGTGCCCGCGCTGCCTGTCCGACGACGCGTCGTGGGAGGCGTCGGCGGGACGGGCCCGGCTCATCAGCTGGGTCGTCTACCACTCGGCCGTGCACCCGTCGTTCGCAGACCGGCTCCCCTACAACGTCGCGGTGGTCGAGCTCGACGAGGGTGCACGCCTGATCACCAGCATCAACGCCTCCGAGGACGAGCTGTCCATCGAGATGCCGCTCACCCTGAGCATCGAGCAGGAGTCGGGCGTCAGCATCCCCCGCTTCTCGCCGTCCTGACCACCCCCGAACAGAGAGCAGACGTCGATGCCCACCACCAAGGTGACCGTGCAAGAGCTCGCCGGTCTCGGTGAGACCGATCTCGGCGTGAGCGACTGGCTCGCCATCGAGCAGCCGCGTGTCCACGTCTTCGCCGACGCCACGAACGACCACCAGTGGATCCACGTCGACCCGGAGCGCGCGGCAGAAGGGCCCTTCGGCGCCACGATCGCGCACGGCTACCTCACGATGTCGTTGATCCCGTACCTGCTCGACCAGCTCCTCGCGATCACCGACCAGGCGCGCGGAGCGAACTACGGCGTCGACCGCGCGCGCTTCACCAATCCGGTCCGGGTCGGCTCCCGCATCCGCATGCGCGCCCGGCTGCTGACGGTCACGCCGCGCTCGGACGGCGGCTTCCAGTTCAAGGTGGCGGTGCAGATCGAGATCGAGGGCGAGGAGCGGCCGGCCCTGGTGGGCGAGTTCCTCTACCTCACCTACGGCCCGTGACCACGCGGCCTCCGGCACGGCGATGAGCGCGCTCGAGGACCGGGTCGCGCTGATCACCGGCGCCGGCCGCGGGATCGGCCGCGCCATCGCACTGCGGAGCGCTGCCGCGGGCGCATCCGTAGCCCTGGCCGGCCGCTCCGTCCACGAGCTGGAGGAGGTCGCGGACCTGGTCACGGCGGCGGGCGGACGCGCCCTCGTGGTCCCCATGGACGTACAGGACGCCGACAGCGTCGAGGCCGGGGTCGCCCGGATCGCATCGGTAATCGGCGAGGTGGAAGTGCTGGTCGCCAACAGCGGCGTCGCGGGACCGACCGCACCGCTGTGGGAGGTAACGCCGGAGGAGTGGGACGCCACGCACGCGGTGAACGTCCGCGGGGTCTTCCTCTCCTGCCGCGCGGTGCTGCCCTCCATGGTGAGGCGCGGCTCAGGCGCGATCGTCGTCATCGGATCGATGAGCGGGAAGCGACCCATGGCTCAGCGGACTCCGTACACCTCGAGCAAGACGGCGTTGATCGGCCTGGTGCGCACCCTCGCCGTCGAGGCCGGCGAGCACGGGATCCGGGTCAACCTGGTCTCCCCCGGCCCGGTGACCGGTCCACGGCTCGACCGGGTCGTCGCCGCCGCGAGCGAGGCCGGCGGACGCACGCCTGACGAGCAGCTGGCGGAGTACGCAGCCGCCTCGCCGCTGCGACGCCTGGTCGACCCCGACGACGTCGCCGCCGCGGTGGTCTTCCTCGCCGGCGACGACGCCCGCAGCACCACCGGCGAGGACCTGAACGTGAGCGCCGGAATCACGATGCACTGACAA
>SCTD01000226.1 GCA_004299215.1 Frankiales bacterium
CCTCCGGACAGGTCTACCTGTTCAAGAACAACACCGACAGCGCCGGCAACTCCTACGGCTGCCACGAGAACTACCTGGTCGGACGGCAGGGCGAGTTCTCCCGGCTGGCCGACGTCCTCATCCCGTTCCTGGTGAGCCGGCAGGTCGTCGTCGGCGCCGGCAAGGTGCTGCAGACCCCCCGCGGCGCCGTCTACTGCGTCAGCCAGCGCGCCGAGCACATCTGGGAGGGCGTGTCGTCGGCGACCACGCGGAGCCGCCCGATCATCAACACCCGCGACGAGCCGCACGCCGACGCCGAGCGGTTCCGCCGGCTGCACGTCATCGTCGGCGACAGCAACATGAACGAGACCACCACGCTGCTGAAGATCGGGGCGACCGACCTGGTGCTGCGGATGATCGAGGCCGGGGTCGTCCTGCGCGACCTGACCCTCGAGAACCCGATCCGGGCGATCCGCGAGATCAGTCACGACATCACCGGCCGGCGCAAGGTGAAGCTCGCCAACGGCCGCGAGGCCAGCGCCCTCGAGATCCAGCGGGAGTACCACGGCAAGGCCACCGACTTCATCGCCCGCCGCGGCGGTGACGCGACCGTGATGCGCGTCCTCGACCTGTGGGGGCGCACCCTCACCGCGGTCGACACCGGCGACCTGTCCCTGGTCGACCGCGAGATCGACTGGGTGACCAAGTACCAGCTCATCGAGCGCTACCGCGCCAAGCACGACCTCCCGCTGTCCAGTCCCCGCGTCGCGCAGCTCGACCTCGCCTACCACGACGTCAACCGCAAGCGCGGTCTCTACTACCTGCTCGAGCGCAGCGGTGCTGTCGAGCGCGCGACGACGGATCTCGCTGTGTTCGAGGCGAAGTCGGTCCCGCCGCAGACCACCCGGGCCCGCCTGCGCGGTGAGTTCATCAAGAGCGCCCAGGAGAAGCGGCGCGACTTCACGGTCGACTGGGTGCACCTCAAGCTCAACGACCAGGCGCAGCGCACCGTGCTGTGCAAGGACCCGTTCCGCTCCGTGGACGACCGGGTCGAGAAGCTCATCGCCAGCATGTGACAGCCTCGCGGGCATGACTGAGAAGCCCACTGTCCAGATCCCCGACGGCCCGCCCCCGACCGAGCTCGTCCTCGAGGACATCACCGTCGGTGACGGCGCCGAGGCCATGTCCGGCACGACCTGCACGATGCAGTACGTCGGCGTCGCCTGGTCCGACCAGAAGCAGTTCGACGCGTCCTGGGACCGCGGCCAGCCCTTCACCTTCGGCCTCGGCCAGGGTCAGGTCATCTCCGGCTGGGACAAGGGAGTGGCCGGGATGAAGGTCGGCGGCCGCCGTCGGCTGACGATCCCCCCGGAGCTCGGGTACGGCTCGCGCGGAGCCGGCGGCGCCATCAAGGGCGGGGAGACCCTGGTCTTCGTGGTGGACCTGCTCGCCGTCCGCTAGGACGTACGAGGAGCGGCCAGCCGAGTCGGCGTCGACCGCCCGCGCAGGACCACCTCCTCGCCCAGCACCCAGTGCTCGGCCTCCTCGCCGGCGGCGGCCACCACGGCGCCGTCGGCGAGCACGCGTCCGGGGGTCGTCCGCGCCAGGTCCGCGAGCCGGGCCGCGGTGTTCACGGGGTCGCCGATGACGGTGTACTCGAACCGCTGCTCGGTGCCGACGTTGCCGGCCACCACGGGACCGGCGCACACCCCGATCGCGGCCCGCAGCTCGAGCGGGGCCAGGCCCTGGCAGAGCGTGCGGGCGGCAGCCAGGGCGCTGGCCGGGGCGTCCGCCCGCTCGACGGGCGCGCCGAAGACGCACAGCGCCGCGTCGCCCTCGAACTTGTTGACCCACCCCCCGTGCCTGCCGACGGCGGCGACGACGACGCCGAAGAACTCGTTCAGCTTGCGCACGACGTCCTCGGGCTCGTTGTCCACGGCGAGCGCGGTCGAGCCGATCACGTCGACGAACAGGACGGCCACCTCGCGCCGCTCACCGCCGAGCGCGACGCCGCGCTCCAGCGCGAGCCTGGCGACGTCCGTCCCCACCTGCCGGCCGAACAGGTCCTGCAGCTGCGCGCGCTCCCGCAGCCCGCCGACCATCGCGTTGAACCCCGCCTGCAGCTGGCCGATCTCGCTGACGTCGTCGACGGGAACCGCGATGTCCAGACGGCCGGCTCCGACCTCCCGGAGCGCGGACGCCATGGCGCGGACCGGCTCGCTCACCGACCGCGCGGCGACGTCGACCGCGAGCAGCCCGACGAGCAGCCCGACCGCGCAGAGGAACAGGACCGGCCAGGGGCCGGGCGGCTCGGCCCTGCTGTCCGGCAGCACCGCGAGAGCCACGCCGGCGAACGGGATCCCCGTGCCGAGCGCCCACGACAGCACCAGCCGGCGACGCACGCCGAGGACGACGGGCGGGGCATCGGAGACGCCGCGCATCGCCTCGGCGAGCAGCGGTCGGACGATCCGTTCGGCGAGGAGGTAGCAGAGCGCGCAGGTGGTGGCGCCGCCCGCCGCGATGGTCACCGCGATGTCAGCGCTGCCGGCCGCGGACAGCGGCAGGTTGATGGTCGCGAAGAGCACGGTCGCGACGAACCACAGGGCGCCGTAGAGCCGGACCAGCCGCGCGGGCAGGCGCAGCGT
>SCTD01000227.1 GCA_004299215.1 Frankiales bacterium
TGTCGTCGCCGACGCATGCGCGCAACGACACGACGCCGACGTTCGCGTTCACCTTCGAGCAGGGTGTCGCGTCGGTGACGTGCGTGCTCAGCAGTGGTGCGTCGACGTACGCCGGGACGTGCTCGCCGGACCTGGGTGCCGGGACGGGGACGTTCACCGCGGACCAGCTCGGGCTGACTGCCGGCACGACGTACACGCTGACGGTGACCGTCGTCGACAGCGCGGGCAACAGCGCGACCGGCAGCGCCGGCTACCTGCTCGACACCACCGCACCGGACGTGACGGTCGACCCCCTGACGACACCGGACAACGACCGGACCCCGACGTTCACCGCGACCTTCGAGCCCGGCGCGGCGTCCGCGACGTGCCTGCTCCTCAACGGGAGCGGCACACCGGTGGCCGGCACCTGCACGGTCGACCTCACGGCCGGCACCGCGAGCTTCACGCCCTCCGCAGCGCTGCCGAGCACGAGCGGCGAGACCTACGTCTTCACGCTGACCGTCGTCGACACCGCCGGCAACTCCGCGAGCGACGACGTCACCTACCGCCTCGACACGGTCGCGGACTACACCGCCGGCACCGCGCCGAGCTCGCCGGGCAACGACACGACACCGACGTGGTCGTGGACGTCGGAGCCGGGGTCGACGGTGACCTGCGTGCTGACGGGTCCGGGTGCGGCGGGTGGCAGCTGCGGTGCGAGCGGCTTCACGGCGACCGCCCTTCCCGGTACGAGCGGTGCGGACTACGTGCTCACCGTGACGGTCGTGGACCTGCTCGGCAACGAGACGGTGGTCGTCTACGACTACCGCCTGGACACGGTCGCGGACTACACCGCCGGCACCGCACCGGACTCGCCGGGCAACGACACGACGCCGACGTGGACCTGGACGGCCGAGGGCAGCTCGACGGTCACCTGCGTGCTGCGCGACGACACGGACGCGATCGTCTTCGACGGCGCCTGCACGACCGCGGGCAGCTTCACCCCCGCCGCGCTCCCGGACACCAGCGGCACGACGTACACGCTCACCGTCACCGTCGTCGACGCCGTCGGCAACACCACGACGACGACGCTGCCGAGCTACCTGCTCGACACCCTGTCCGACGTCACGCCGGGCGCTGCTCCGCCGTCGGTCGGCTTCGACACGACGCCGACCTGGACGTGGTCCGCCGAGCCCGGATCGACCGCCTCGTGCGTGCTGCGCGACGACACCGGCGCCGTCGTGTTCGACGACGCGTGCACCACCGCGACGAGCTTCACCGCCGGCGCGCTGCCGGGAACGACCGGTACGACGTACACGCTGACCATCACCGTCGAGGACCCCCTCGGCAACAGCACCACCATGACGCTCGCGACGTACCTGCTCGACACCGTCCTCGAGCTCGACGTCGTCGGACCGACCGGTCCGAGCCCTGTGCGCACGCCCCAGTGGGAGTTCACGGCGGAGCCGCTCACGACGCTGGTCTGCACGCTGACCGGTCCTGACG
The DNA here is from genome assembly GCA_004299215.1 of Frankiales bacterium. Lineage (GTDB taxonomy): Bacteria > Actinomycetota > Actinomycetes > Mycobacteriales > SCTD01 > SCTD01. The sequence goes on from SCTD01000227.1 coordinate 1,486, forward strand.
GCGTCGTCATCAGTGGCGGCATCTGCGACCAGAACGGCTACCGCGCACCGCCTCTCGTCGACGACGGCGACCACGTCCTGACCGTGCGCGGCGTCGATGCGGCCGGCAACGACGTCACGCAGACCTTCGGCTACGACCTCGACACGCTCTTCCTCACCATCGACGGCCCCAGCGGCCCGAGCCCCGACCGCACGCCGACCTGGACCTTCACGGCTGAGCCGTACGTCGACGCGCACTGCGTGCTGACCGGTCCGGACGGCGTCGTCTTCGACGGTCCGTGCACCACCACGAGCAGCTTCACCGCCGGCGCCCTGCCGCTCACGGCCGGCGCGGACTACGTGCTCACGGTCACCGTCGAGGACAGCATCGGCAACGTCGGCACCCTCAGCAGCGGTCCGTACCGCCTGGACACCCAGCTCCCCGTCGCGACCATCACCGTGCCGTCCTCACCGTCGCGCATCGTCACCGTCACGTGGACTGTGACCGCCGACGAGCCGCTGCTCAGCGCCACCTGCGAGCTGCGCCGCGACGGCGTCGTCGTGCTGTCGCTCGCGAACTGCCCCGGCAGCACGTCGGTGGCGCTGCCGGGCGACGGCCGGTACGACCTGGTCGTCACCCTCGTCGACCTCGCCGGCAACACGAGCACGACGACGAGCACCGTTCTCGTGCACGACGCGACGGTCCCCGTCGCGCCGCAGGTGTCGCCGACGTCGGTCACCACCAACCGCACCACCGCCACCTGGACGATCAGCGCCGAGGGCGGCACCTCCGTCACGACGTGCCGCGTCCTGCGCGACGGCGCGGTCTTCGCGGACTGGACCACCTGCGGCGCGACCTTCACGCTGCCACTCGGCGCCGACGGCAGCTACGTCCTCGAGGTCGTCTCGACCGACCCGGTCGGCCCCGGCCCCAC
>SCTD01000228.1 GCA_004299215.1 Frankiales bacterium
GTCGGGGGCGGCGGACCGGATCGCGCTCTTCTCGTTGTTCATCAGGTCCAGCCGGCAGCCGCCGCAGCGACCGCGGCTGATCTCGCCGGCGCCCACGCCGCCCTCGGCCGCACGGATCTTCTCGTAGAGCGCGAGCAGGTCGGCCGGGATCTCGCCCGCGACGGCGGCCCGCTCAACCCGCGAGCGCTCCAGCTCGGCGTCGATCTCGTCGAAGGCGGCGTCGCGGGCCTTCTCGGCGTCGGCGCGCGCGTCGAGGTGCGTGCTGCGCTGGCCGGTCAGCTCGTCGAGCTCGGCCTGTGCGGTCTCGGCCCGCTCCATGACCTCGAGCTCGCCGTCCTCGAGCTCGGCCTGCCGGCGCTTGAGGGTCGCCACCTCGTGCTCGAGGTCCTGCAGCTGCTTCGCGACCGTGATCGCGCCGGAGGACAGCCGGCTCTCGTCGCGGTCACGGCGGGCGCGGACCTGCTCGATCTCCTTCTCGAAGCGCGCGGTCTCGCGGGCCAGGTCGGACACCTCGGTCTCGGCCCGCACGATCCCGTCGCGCAGCGCGTCGACCAGGGCGTCGAGGCGCTCCATCTCGGCGATCTCCGGCAGCGTCCGGCGCTTGTGCACCAGCCGGTCGATCGCGGAGTCGAGGTGCTGCAGGTCGAGCAGTCGCAGCTGGACGAACGGGTCTGCCTTCACGCGAGGGGGCTCCTAGCCGAGTGCGTCCAGGGGTCGGTGACGAGCGTCGACACGACCGTCTCCACGTTAGTGGCGGCGGTGAGCCGGCGTGCGGCGTCGACCAGCCAGGGCCACTCGGTCGCCCAGTGCGCGGCGTCGAGCAGCGCCAGCCCCTCGGGCGCCTCGCTGGCCGGGTGGTGCCGCAGGTCGGCGGTCAGGAAGGCGTCCGCCCCCGACCGCGCCGCCGTGCCCAGCAGCGAGTCGCCGGACCCGCCGCTCACCGCGAGCGTCGTGACGACCTGTGCCGGATCCCCGGCGGCGCGCACCCCCCAGGCCGTCGCCGGCAGCACCGCAGCCGCGCGCGCGGTCAGCTCCCGCAGCGGGATCGGCGAGGGCAGCTCCCCCACGCGACCGAGTCCCGTACGGCCGGCGACGCTCGCCAGCTCGAGCAAGTCGTACGCCGGCTCCTCGTAGGGGTGCGCGTCGAGCAGGGCGCGCAGCACGCGCGACCGGCGGGCCCGCGGGAGCACGACCTCGAGACGCGTCTCCTCGACCTCGGTCACCTCGCCCACGGAGCCGACGGTCGGGTCGGCGCCCGGCAGCGGCCGGAAGGTGCCGGTGCCGGTGGTGCTCCAGGCGCAGCGGTCGTAGTCGCCGATCTGCCCGGCGCCGGCGGCCGAGAGCGCGTCGAGCAGCCGCCCGGTGTCGGCGACCGGGACGTAGACGACGAGCTTGTCGAGCGCCTCGCCGGCGGACGGCGACAGCGGCCGCAGGTCGCGCAGGTCGAAGAGCTCGGCCAGCGCGTCGGAGACGCCGGGGTCGGCGACGTCGGCGTTGGTGTGCGCGACGTGCAGCGCCGCGCCGGCCCCGAGCAGCCGGTGCACGACCCGGCCCTTCGGCGTCGTCGCGGCCACCGACGCCGTGCCGCGCAGGAAGAGCGGGTGGTGGGTGAGCAGCAGGTCGAAGCCCCCGGCGACGACCTCGTCGACCACGGCCTCGACCGGGTCGACCGCGAGCAGCACCCTGCGGACGCTCGCGCCCGGGTCGCCGCAGACCAGGCCGACGGCGTCCCAGCTCTCGGCGGTCGCCGCGGGGTAGAGCTCCTCGAGCACCTCGAGGACGTCGGCCAGCCGGGTCGTCACGCGGTCGACCCTAGGCCGTCAGGGCAGCTGGATCTCCTGGCCCTCGGCGACCCGGGTGGCGACCTTCTCCAGCATCTCG
>SCTD01000229.1 GCA_004299215.1 Frankiales bacterium
GCTCTTCCGATCTAGGGGATCTACGGGATGGAGTCCCTCCACCTCGCCTGGGACTGAACCGCCGGCTGGGCCCGGCAGTCCACCGCCGCGCAGTGACGGCTGTCGTACGTGGGTACGGCCGCGTGACCGTGCGCCGCCCACAGCTCGAGGAGTACGTTGGTCCCGCTCGAGCCGTTCCTGTCGTGACGGCGAACCTCGCCCTGCACCGGCGTCGCTCCTGGGGTCCGGACACCCCCTCGAGAGCCCGCTCGACCGCGGGTGACCGGACCGACGCAACGCGATGGCACAGAGGTGCCCGATCGAAGGCGGCGCATGAACGTCGACCCTCAGTCTCTGCCGGCCCAGGCAGGGCCGCCCGCCGACGATGACCTCGACGCCGGCCGTCCAGCAGTGCCGGACTCACGGTGGCGGTCAGACGTTCCCGCCGATCTTGTCGCCGTGGTCCAGCGCACCCCCCTGCCCACGGTCCTCCTGGAAGTGCCGTCAGAGCGGATCGTGGTCGCGAACAGGCCGGCAACGGAGCTGCTGACCGATGGCAGCGACGACGTGGCGGGTCGACCCCTCGAGGAGTTCTTGACCGACGCGCCGAGCGGCGGGCTGGACCTCATGCGAGCGGGGCGTCTGTCGGGATACGAGACCAGCCGCGAGCTGCGACGGAGCAACGCGCGCCTCCAGGTGTGGGTGCGCGCCGTGGGCACAGCCGTCCCGGTCACCCATGCCCTGGCCGTCATGCTTCTCGCCGAGGACCGGGCGCAGACGGTGCTGCGGCCGATGCGAGAGGGAGGCGCGCCGCTGGTGCTCGGCACGACCGACGCAGCGCTCCACGTGGAGCGCATCAGCAGCGACGTCGAGGCGCTTCTCGGGGTCAGGGCGGAGGACGTGGCGGGCCGCTCGGTGCTGACGCTCGTCGGCACGGGGGACGCGCCGACGATGCTGCTGGGTATCGCCGAGGCCACCGCCACCGGCCGCGCAGTCACCTTCAGCGCGCGCGCAGGCGCCGGCGCCGGCCGCAGCGCGGCCGGCGACCACCCCGCTGCTTCCTGCCAGCTGATGGTGCTGCCCCTGCACCCGGCGCCGAGCGTGGGCTTCATGGGCCTGCCCGGCGACGGCCTCATCCATCTCGAGGCATCCCGAGCGCACCTGCAGGAGCTGATGCACGGGTTCGCCCGGACTATCGACGCCGCAGCGACCTCACGTGACATCGACGACGGCGCCGAGTCGGACCAGCTGCACGCTGCTCTGTCGTCGCGGGAGCTGGACATCGTGGGTCGGCTGCTCGCCGGCGACCGGGTACCCGCGATCGCGAAGACGTTGTTCCTCAGCCAGAGCACCGTCCGCAACCACCTGTCGGCAGTGTTCCGCAAGTTCGGCGTGTCCTCTCAGCAGGAGCTGATCCACCTGCTGCGCAGAAAGGACGGTCCGTCCCGCAGGCAGTGATGCTTCGGCCATTCCGCCGCCGGTCTCACCACTCGACAGTGGAGAGGTCCAGAAGTCGGCGGAGTGGAGGTTCGGTCGGTGACGAGCAGCGCCATCGAGCAGAGGCTGGCTGCGATCGTCGAGGGCTGCGACGACGCGATCGTCGAGATCGGCCTGGACGGACGCATCCGCCACGCCAACCCAGCGGTGCGGGCGCTCTTCGGGTACGAACCGGACGAGCTCGTCGGCGAGGACGTCGCGGTCCTGGTGCCGCCGGACCAGGTGCCGGAGGTGACGGGCGCCATGCTGCGGGTGGCCACCGGCCGGTCCACCGATGCGCTGACGACGACGTGGCAGCGCAAGGACGGGCAGCTGCTCGACACCTCGCTGCGGCTGTCGCCCGTGCGCGACAGCGCCGGGACGGTCGTCGGTGTCAGTGGCATCAGCCGTGACGTGAGCGCCCAGCTCGCGACGATGGCGCAGCTGACGGCGAGCGAGCAGCGGTTCCGGGCCCGCTTCCACGACTCGCCGATGCCGCAGGCGATGATCGACCCGCAGGGTCGCCTCGAGAGCGTCAACGAGGCGTTGTGCACCCTGCTGGGCCGCACGGGCGAAGATCTCGTCGCGATGCCGATCGCGGACCTGACGCATCCCAGTGACAGCGGCAGCGCCGACGAGCGCTTGAACGCCATCCTCGGCGGGGTTCGTGACGCCGACACGTGGGAGCGGATCGCCGCACGACCGGACGGATCCGCCCTGCCCGTGCTCGTGCACGCGGCGCTGCTGCGCCACGCGGACGGCGAGCCGTACGCCGTAGCCACCTTCGTCCAGGACCTCACGGCGCTGCGCCAGGCAGAGCGTGCGCTGCGACGTCGGGAGAGCCTGTTCACGGCCGTGGTCGACCACGCTGCCGACTGGGTCTTCGTCATCGATGCCACTGGTCGCCTGCTCTTCATCAGCGACACCCTCGCGAGCACGCTCGGCTACAGGCCGGCTGCGCTCGTCGGGAGCGACGGCTGGAAGCTCGTCCACCCTGACGATCGATCCACGGTCCGCGCCGCTGTCGAGGCGACCGTCGACACCGGTGAACGCAGCGAGGACGTCGTGTTCCGGGTACTCGACCGAGGCGGCAGCTGGCGGTGGGTCGAGCACACGTTCACGAACCGGCTCGCCGACCCCGACATCGCCGGCATCGTCAGCAACGGCCACGACGTCACGGCACGACTCGAGGCCGAGCAGGCCCTTCGCGAGTCCGAGGTGCGACACCGCGCCGTCGCCGACGTGGCGCAGGAGGGGATCTGGGCGTTCGACCGGTCCGGCCGCACCCTCCACGCCAACCAGAAGCTCGCCGACATCCTCGGCCTGACACTGCCGCAGATCGATCAGCTCACCGTCCCTGCACTTCTGGACGGCGACGGCCTGCTGCTGGTCGCGCAGAAGCTGCGCGACAGCCATGAACCCGGCGCCGAGGAGCACGAGCTCAGCTACCAGCATCCCGACGGCGGAGTGCGCAACCTGCATCTGCGGATCGCACCGCTCGACGGCCACGCTGGGCCTGTCGGCTCGCTGGCGA
>SCTD01000025.1 GCA_004299215.1 Frankiales bacterium
GCCTCGGCCGCCCGGTGCTGCGCCTGCAGAGCGGCCTGCTGGCCGTGCTGATCATGCTGTCCCTGATCGGGGGGCGGCTGATCTGGCTGCAGGGCTTCCAGGCGGAGGCCTACGCCGCGCAGGCCACGGAGCAGCGGCTGTCCACGGTCAAGCTCGCCGCCCCGCGCGGCAACATCACCGACCGGCGCGGCCAGGTGCTCGCGCTGTCGGTCGACGCGCGTGCGGTCTACGGCGAGCCGCGCACCATCGCGAAGGCGAGCTGCCCGGCGAACGCCAGCACCCCCTGCGAGCCCAAGGGCATCGCCGCGGCCCTCGCCCCGGTCCTCGGGCTGCCGGCCGCCCAGCTGGAGGCGCAGCTGAGGCTGACCCCCAAGGCCACCGGTGCCACCTGCTCCGCGGCCGAGCTGACCGGCTGCAAGGGCTTCGCCTATCTCGCTCGCGGCCTCGAGGCCGAGGTGGCCAACCAGGTCCGCAAGCTCGGTCTCGTCGGCATCGGCACCATCGCCGAGCCGCGCCGGGTCGCCCCCGGCGGTGAGCTGGCCGCCAACGTCATCGGCTTCACCACCGTGGAGGGCGCGGGCTACGCCGGGGTGGAGGACCGCTTCGACGACGTGCTGGCCGGCAAGGACGGCAAGCGGACCGCGGAGGTCGACGGCGGGGGGCGCATCATCCCCAACGGCTACACCACGCAGGTCGAGCCGGTGGCCGGCCGGGACGTCCAGCTCACCATCGACCGCGACCTGCAGTGGTTCGCGCAGAAGGTGCTGGCCGACAAGCTCCGCGAGGCGAACGCCGAGAGCGGCAGCGCGACCCTGATGGACGTCACGACCGGCGAGGTGCTGGCGCTGGCCTCGGTCCCGACGTTCGACGCCAACGCGCCCGGCAAGGCCGACGCGTCCCTGCGCGGCAACCGCGCGGTCAGCGACGTCTTCGAGCCCGGCAGCATCGGCAAGGTCATCACCGCCGCAGCCGCGCTGGAGGAGGGGGTGCTCACCCCCGACAGCGTCATGGTCGTCGACGACACGATCCGGGTGTCCAACAAGACGTTCAGCGACAGCCACAGCCACCCGGTCGAGCGGATGACGTTCACCGGCGTCATGGTCGAGTCGAGCAACGTCGGCACGATCATGGCCGCGCAGAAGGTGGGCGGCGCGAAGCTGCACGCCATGCTGGCCCGCTTCGGCATCGGCTCCAGGACCGGCATCGAGCTGCCGGCAGAGAGCCGCGGCATCCTGCGGAACGAGAAGGACGAGTGGTCGGGGACCGACTACGGCACCCACCCCATCGGTCAGGGCTACTCCGTCAACGGCGTGCAGATGGCCTCTGTCTACGCGACCGTCGCGAACGGCGGCGTGCGGGTCCAGCCGACCATCGTCCGCTCCACGACCGACGCCGACGGCACCGTCCGGCCCGCGCCCAAGGCGGCACCGAAGCGCGTCGTCAGCCAGCAGGTCGCCGACGACCTGCGCAGCATGCTCGAGGGCGTCACGAACGAGGGCGGCACCGCCGTGAGCGCCGCCATCCCGGGTTACCGCGTGGCCGGCAAGACCGGCACGGCGCGCCGCGTGGTCGACGGCCGCTACGACGGCTCCTACACCGCGAGCTTCGTCGGCTTCGCCCCCGCCGACGCGCCCCGCCTCGTGCTGAGCGTGAGCGTGCAGGCGCCGCGCAACGGCTACTACGGCGGTGCCGTCGCCGGCCCCGTCTTCCGCGACATCATGAGCTTCGCGCTGCGCAGCATGCAGATCCCGCCGACCGGCGCGCCGTCGCCGAAGCTCCGGCTCCGCGCCGACGACCCCCAGTAGCCTGGGACCGTGCCCGCGACC
>SCTD01000230.1 GCA_004299215.1 Frankiales bacterium
CCGAACGGCGAAGCGGAACCTGGTCTTCTCCATCCTGTCCGAGCACATCGGCTTCTCGGTGTGGGTCATCTGGTCGGTGATGGTGCTCTTCATGCCCGAGCCGGTCTGGGGCTTCAGCGTCACCGACAAGTTCCTGCTGACCACCACGCCGGCGCTGCTCGGTGCCTTCGTCCGTCTCCCCTACACCTTCGCGGTCGCGAAGTTCGGCGGACGCAACTGGACGGTGGTCTCGGCGGTGCTGCTCCTCGTCCCGGCGCTGCTGGCCGTGCTCCTGCTCGAGCCGGGCGTCTCCTTCGGGACGCTGCTGGTCGTCACGGCGGTCGCCGGTGTCGGCGGGGGCAACTTCGCCTCGTCGATGGCGAACATCAACAACTTCTACCCGCAGCGGCTGAAGGGCCGGGCGCTCGGGCTGAACGCCGGCGGCGGCAACCTCGGCGTCGCCGCCGTGCAGGTCGTCGGTGCGCTGCTGCTGCTCGCGAGCGGCCCCGGCACCGACCCGCGGGTCATGCTCTACCTCTACATCCCGCTGGTCGTGCTGTGCACCGTCCTGGCGTGGACCCGCATGGACAACCTGGCCGAGGCACGCAACGACAAGGGCGCGATGCGCCAGGTCGCCGCGCACCGGCACGCCTGGATCATCTCGTTCCTCTACATCGGCACCTTCGGCTCGTTCATCGGGTTCGGCTTCGCCTTCGGCCAGCTGCTCGCCGCCGCGGGGGCCGAGCGCCCGATCTACTACGTCTGGCTCGGCGCGTTCGTGGGCTCGCTCATCCGTCCGGTCGGCGGCTGGCTCGCCGACCGGTACACGGGGTCACGCGTGACCTTCTGGAACTTCCTCGCGATGGTCGGCGCGACGCTGCTGGTCCTCGCGGCTGCCGACTCGTCGTCGATCCCGCTGTTCACGCTGGCGTTCACGGTGCTGTTCGCGCTCACCGGCATCGGCAACGGCTCGGTCTACAAGATGATCCCGGCGGTCTTCCACGCCGAGGAGCGCGACCAGAGCGCTGCCCGGCGCCTGGCCAGCGCACTGGTCGGCATCGCCGGCGCGGTCGGCGCCTTCGGCGGCGTCCTGGTGCAGGTCGCCCTCCGGGAGTCGTTCCTGGCCAACGGGAACGCCAACGTCGCCTACGTGGTCTTCATCGGCTTCTACGCGGTGTGCGCCGCAGTGACCTGGCTGGTCTACCTGCGGCCCACCCAGACGCACCTGGTGGGCGTCTAGCCCGTGCGCTCGGCCACGGCGGCCACCGTCGTCTCGTCGCCGTGGCCGCGCAGGAGCCGCGTCTCGGGCGGCAGGTCGGCCAGGCGCGGGTGGGACCTGCGGGTGTCACCGGTGAAGACGACTCCCAGGTCGGGCACCTCGAGGCAGACGCTGCCGGGCGTCTGCCCCGGCGTGTGGAGCACGCGCACGCGCAGCCCGGCGACGTGCAGCACCTGGCCCTCGCGCAGCGGTCCGTCCGGTTCGTGCCGGGCGTGGACGACGTCCCACAGCGCGCGGTCGTCCGGGTGCAGCAGCACCTGCGTGGTGAGCCGCTCGGCGAGCTCGGGGGCGTAGCGGACGTGGGCGTCCAGCCCGGCCGTGCAGGCGATGGCCACGGCGGTGCGGTCGCCGACGGCCCTCTCGATGGCGTCCGGGTCGTGAGCGGCGTCGACGACGAGCACCTCGTCGTCGTCGCCGATCAGCCAGACGTTGTTGAGGACGTCGTCGTCCGAGGTGACCAGGTGCTCGATGCGGACTTCCCCTGGCACGGGCTCTCCTTCAGGACGGGGGACCGACGCTAGCGGTCGCACGCACCTCGCGCAGCCCTCCGGCCAGCCGCCGTGTCCACCCGCGCCCGTCCAGGTGCTCCAGCAGCGGCAGCGCCACCCGGCGGCTCGTGCCGAGCGCGGACCGGGCCGTGCCGAGGGTGAAGGGCTGCGGGAGCCGGGCGAGAACGCGCACCGCCAGCTCGGGAGCGTCCGGCAGGAGCACGACGTCGCGGTTCAGCCGCAGCAGGCGGGCGGCCCGCTCGGCCGCTGCCAGCTCGTGCCTGCCGAGCCCGAGCTCGGCCAGCTCGGCCAGGTCCGGAGCGGCGAAGGGATCCGCCCGCAGCCGCTGCTCGACCCGCGCGACGCCGCGCTCGGCGGGACCGAGGTCGACCGCGGTCCCCGGCGCGCCGACTCGCCCCGCCTCGACGACCAGGCCGACGGCGGCGACCAGCGGCTCCAGCAGCCGGGGGTCGGGCAGCTGGAGCACCTGCCGCGCGGTCTCGGCCGGCAGTCCGGGCTCGAGCGGGTACGCCTCGGCGTGCGCAGCAACGGCGGCGACCAGCTGCTCCTCCCAGGCGCGCCAGTGGGTCGTCGCGACCAGCCACGCTCCCTCGCGACGGACTCCCCCCGTGACGCCGACCGGGATGCCGAGGGCGGCCAGGTCAGCCGCTCGCACCGCTCCGCGGCGTGCCACCTCCGCGGTGAGGTCGGGGACCCCGGAGGCGGCCTCGAGCGCGCGCGCGCGGTCCGCCGCCGCCCCCCGACGACGCAGCTGGGGCGGATCGGCGTCGAGCACCAGCACGCCGGCCGCGACCACCTGCGCGGCGGGATCGCGGAGCGTCGCCCGGTCACCGGCGCGCAACGCGACGGGACGCGCGAGCGACAGCCGCGCGATGTCCGCTCCGAGCGGGCGCACGCGCACAGGCAGCGCCGCGGAGCCGACGTGCAGCACCAGTCCGGCGGCGAGGGTGCGCGGGTCGGCCGTGAGGCGGACGTCGAGCAGTGCTGTCTCGTGCCAGGCACCGGGTGCGAGAAGAGCGTCCCCACGGCCGATCTCGTTGCGCTCGACGCCTCGCAGGTTGACCGCCACCCTCGCGACGGCACGGACCTCGGAGTGCCCCGTGCCCAGGCTCTGCAGGCCCCGCACCCGCACGCGCCGGCCGCGCAGCAGCAGCTCGTCACCGGTGCGCAGCGTGCCGGCGGTGAGCGTCCCGGTGGCGACGGTGCCGCTGCCCCGCACCGTGAACGCGCGGTCCACCCAGAGCCGGACGGCGGCATCGACGTCGGGCGGGGGCTGCCGGGACAGCAGCCGGTCGAGCGCCTGCGCGAGCTCGGGGATACCGGCCCCGGTCGTCCCCGACACGGCGACGGCCTCGACGGTGCCGAGGCTGCTGCGGGCGATGCGCTCCCGTGCCTGCGCGAGGGCCGGCCCCGGGTCCGCCAGGTCGCTGCGCGTGACGGCGAGCAGCCCGGCCGTGATGCCGAGCGCGTCCACGGCCGCGAGGTGCTCGCCGGACTGCCGTCTCCAGCCCTCGTCGGCGGCGACGACCACCAGCACGGCGGGGGCGGGGCCGAGCCCGGCCAGCATGTTGCCGATGAAGCGGGCGTGACCGGGCACGTCGACGAAGCCCAGCGCCTGACCGGAGGGAAGGGTGGTCCAGGCGTAGCCGAGGTCGATCGTCATGCCTCGCCGTCGCTCCTCGGCCCAGCGGTCCGGTTCCATCCCGGTGAGCGCACGGACCAGCGTGCTCTTGCCGTGGTCGACGTGTCCCGCGGTGGCTACGACGTGCATGCGCGGACGGCCGCGGCGAGCCGCTCGTCGTCGTCCTCCGGCACGCACCGCAGGTCGAGCAGCAGCCGGTCCCTCTCGACCCGGCCGACGACGCACGGCTCGCCGGTGCGCAGCGGGCCGGCCAGCTCGGCGGGCAGCGCGACCGCCCAGCCGGGCAGGCCCTGCCCCGGAGCGCCGCCGCCACCCACCGCACCCTCACTGGGCACCACGGCGCCGCCGACCAGGTCGGCGAGCAGCACGCATCGCGCCCGCAGCCGCTCGGCATCCGCGGTGAGCGCCGTCAAGATCGGGGGCACCGGTCCGCGCAGCGTCGCCTCGAGCGCTGCCAGCGTCAGCTTGTCCACCCTCACCGCCCGGGCCAGGGGGTGGCGGCGGAGTCGGTCGACGGCGTCGCCCCGGCCGAGCACCAGTCCCGCCTGCGGGCCGCCGAGGAGCTTGTCGCCGCTCGCCGTGACGACGGTCGCGCCGTCGCGCAGGGCCGTCCGGGCATCGGGCTCGTCCGGCAGCAGCGGGTGCGGACCGAGCAGGCCGCTCCCCACGTCGACGACAACCGGCGCGCCGAGCCGCGCGAGCTCCGCGACGTGGACGGAGCTGGTGAAGCCCTCGACCCGGAAGTTGCTGGGGTGAACCTTCAGCACGCATCCGGTGGCCGGACCCAGCGCGTCCGCGTAGTCGGCGAGATGGGTGCGGTTGGTGGTGCCGACCTCGCGCAGCCTGGCGCCGGTGCTGGCGATCAGGTCGGGCAGGCGGAAGCCGTCGCCGATCTCCACCATCTCCCCGCGGCTGACGACGACCTCCTTGCCGGCGGCCAGCGCGGTCGTGGCGAGGACGAGCGCGGCTGCGCCGTTGTTGACGACGAGGACGTCCTCCGCATCCGGTACGGCAGCACGGAGCGCCGCCAGCGTCCCCCTGCCGCGACGGGCCCGACTGCCGGTGGCGACGTCGTACTCCACGTCGACGTAGCCCGCGGCGCCGGTGACGGCGTCGACAGCGGCGGGCGAGAGCGGAGCCCGACCGAGGTTCGTGTGCAGCACCACCCCGGTCGCGTTCAGGACCGGTCGGAGGGTGGTGACGGCCGCTGGGAGCGCGGCCACGGCGGCGTCGAGGACCCGCTCCGGCGGCAGCTCCCCGGCACGGGCTCGTGCCTGAGCGCCGGCGACGGCCTCGCGGACCAGACCCGGGCCGAGCCGTGCGGCGGCCGCGGCGAGCCGCGGGTCGGCGAGCGCCACGTCGGTGCGCGGCACCCGGCGTCGTGGGTCGTCGTCGCTCACCCTGCCGACGCTAGTGCTGTCAGCCCCCGAGGGAGCGCTCGCACCAGCAGACGGGGCCGATCTCGGTGAAGCCCAGCCGCCGGT
>SCTD01000231.1 GCA_004299215.1 Frankiales bacterium
CGGCACCATCGCCCCCGGCACCCGCATCGCCCCGCGCGACTGGAAGCCGAGCACCTGCGTGTAGAAGTCGTAGGACGCCTGCGGGTCCTTGGTCGGCAGGACGACGTGTCCCATCCCCTGGTCGCCGGTGACGAAGCGCGCGCCGAACGGCGTGACCAGCGGGTCGTGGTCCAGCGCCGCGCCGTGGAAGATCTCGAGGTTCGTGCCGGCCGGGTCGGTGGTGTGCACGAACTCCTGGACCCGACGCAGGTCCGCCTCCTCGCCGCTGCCTGCCTTGACCGGCGCGCCCGCGTCCTCGAGGCGGCGGACGACCTCCTGGAGGCGCTGCGCGTCGCGCACCTCCCAGCCCACGCTGAGGAGCCTCTCCTCGTCACCGGGTACGAGGACCAGCCGTGCCGGCCGGTCGTCCACGCGGAGGTACATCGCGTCCGGGTCGGGGCCGTCGACGTGGCGCATGCCGAGCACGTCGACGGCCAGCTCGCGCCAGCGGTCCAGCTGCGCGGTCTGGATGGTGAGGTAGCCGAGTCCGTGGAGCATCAGATCATCGCGTCCTGAATCTCGAGGCCGAACTCGCCCTTGCCGTACATGGCGAGCCAGCGTTCCGTGTCGTTCGCTGCGTGCACGCTGCCGGCGTGGGCGTCGCGCCACGCCCGCTCGATCGGGTTGCCGGTCTTGAGTGACCGGCCGCCGGAGTTCTTGAACAGCAGGTCGATCGCGTCGAGCGCCCGCTCCGTGCCGAGCACCTGGTCGCGCCGGGCCCGCAGCCGCAGCTCCATCGGGAGCTCCTGCCCGGCCTCGACGAGGGTGGCCTGCTCGCGCACGTTGCGCACGAGCTGGAGCCAGGCCGCGTCGATGTCGGACGCCGCTCGCGCGACCCGCACGTGCGCGAACGGGTCCTGCGCCACCTTCTGCCCGCCGTAGGAGACGCGGACCCGGTCGCGCATCGCCTCGACGTGCGCGTCGTACGCGCCCTGCGCCATGCCGAGGATCGGGGTGGTGATCGTGTAGCTGAAGAGCGTGCCGAACGGCAGCCGGTAGAGCGGCGCCGGATTGACGGCGTGGCCCGGGCAGTGCAACGCCGTCACGTCGTTGAACGACAGCGTCCGGTGCGCCGGCACGAACTGGTCCTCGACCACGATGTCGTTCGAGCCGGTCGCGCGCAGCCCGACGACGTCCCAGACGTCGTCGATCCGGTAGTCGCTGCGCGGCACGAGGATGGTGAGGAAGTCGACCGGCCGCCCCTCGTCGCCCATCACGAGAGCGCCGAGCAGCACCCACGAGCAGTGGTCGCAGCCGGACGAGAACGCCCACCGCCCGTTGGCGCGGTAGCCGCCTTCGACCGGGGTGAGCTGACCGGTCGGGGCGTACGACGAGCTGACCAGGGTGCGCGGGTCCGTCCCCCACACGTCGTCCTGCGCCTGCTCCGGGAACAGCGCCAGCTGCCACGGGTGGATGCCGACGACCGAGGCCACCCAGCCGGTGCTGCCGTCGGCCGAGGCGACCGCGCGGACGACCTCGTAGAAGTCGACCGGGTCGGCCTCGAGCCCGCCGTAGCGCACCGGCTGGAGCAGAGCGAAGACGCCGGCCTCGGTGAGCTCCGCGATCGACTCGGCCGGCACGCGCCGCTCGGCCTCTGCTGCCGCCGCGCGCTCGCGGAAGCCGGGCAGCAGGTCGCCGACGGCCGCCAGCACCTTGCCGGCGGGCGGGCTCGCGGGCGGACGGGGGGTCATGGCGGGCACGCTAGGCCGGGGCCGGCGCGCGCGTCAGAGCCGGGTCCCGCTCAGTGGGACTGGCCGCCGTCCGCCCGGCCCGCCGGCCGAAGAAGGTGCCGTCGCCGAGTGAGGTCCCGCTGATGTAGCCCCAGGCGGCCAGCCCGCTGCTCGCCCGGCCGGCGGCGAGCAGCCCCGGGATCACCTGACCGTCGAGGTCGAGCACCCGGCCGTCCACGTCGGTGGCGAGCCCGCCGAGCGTGAAGACGGCCGCGCCGCCGCCCACCGGCGGGTCGTTCGGGCCGCGGAAGGAGCGGTGCGGGTCGATCGCGGCGTACGGCGGCTCGAGTGGCCGGAGCCAGCGCGGGTCCTTGTGGAACATCGGGTCCTCGCCGCGGGCGGCGCCCTCGTTGTAGAGGGCGACGGTGGCGGCCAGCGACCCGGGCGGCATGCCGGTGAGCTGCTCGAGCTCCTCGAGGGTGTCCGCCACGTGGTGCGGCAGCACTCCCCAGCGCTCGCCCTCGGGCACCTCCTCGTAGCCCTTCTCGTCGAGCACGACCCAGCAGTCGAGGTCGTGCCGGAAGAGGGCCGCCTGCCCGATCCGCCCGGGGTAGGTGTCCTCGTTGATGAACCGCTGGCCGTGCTTGTTGACGACCAGCCCGCGGGCCATGAAGGCCGGCACGGCGTGCAGGCCGACCTGACCGGCGCTCATGTGCTTGACCGCGGCGCCGACGGCCTGCGCCATCCGGATGCCCGAGCCGTCCTCGCCGCCACAGGAGATCTTGTCCTTGCCGATCAGGTGCGGGGCGTGCGCGGCGAGCATGCCGTCGTCGTCGACGAAGCCGCCGGTGGTGAGCACCACCGCCTGGCGGGCGAGGAAGGTGCGCGGCTCGCCGTACTGCCGTGCGATCACGCCGACCACGCGACCGTCACGGTCGACGACCAGCCGCTCGGCGAGGGTGTCGACCTCCTCGCGCACGCCCGCCTCGCGCGCGGCCGCGGCGAGCCTGTCCATGAGCAGCCAGCCGCCGAAGTGACCGGTCGCCGGGCGGTGCCCGCGCGGCGCGGGCGTCGCCAGCTCGGTGAACGGCCAGGACCGCTCCCCCAGCCACATCAGCCCGTCGTCGGTCGGCGGCATCCAGGACGGGTCGTCGTAGAGGCCGGGGCTGAACGGGACGCCGCGCGCGACCAGCCAGTCGAAGTGCTCGACGCTGCCCGCGACGTACGCCTGCAGCTTGTCCTCGTCGACCGCCGGGCCGAGGGCCTCGCGCAGGAACGCCGCCATCGCCTCGGGGCTGTCCTCGACGCCGACCTCGCGCTGGAGGGCGGTCCCTGCCCCGAGGTAGAGCTCGCCGCCGGACAGCGCGCTGGTGCCGCCCGCACCGCTGGCCCGCTCCAGCACCATGACGTCCGCGCCTGCGGTCGCCGCTTCGTACGCCGCACACGCGCCGGCGCAGCCGAAGCCGACCACGAGGACGTCCGCGACGCCGTCGGCGGGGCCGGCGTCGTCGAGCAGCACGGGCTTCACCGAGCGGGGAGGGGCCATCGGCCAAGACTAGAACGTGTTGCAGTTGCTGCGCTAGGGTCGCTGCCCCGCCGATCTCCAGGAGACGCCCGTGGTGCTCGAACGCTTCCGCCTCGACGGCTCGGTGGCGGTGGTCACCGGAGCGGGGCGCGGCATCGGTGCCGCGTCCGCCCTCGCGCTCGCCGAGGCCGGTGCCGACGTCGTGCTCGCCGCGCGCAGCGAGGACCAGCTGAAGGAGGTCGCGCAGCAGGTCGAGGCGCTCGGCCGCCGCGCGGTCGTCGTGCCCGCGGACCTGTCCGACCTGGACGCCGTCGCGCACCTGGCGTCGGTCGCGAAGGACGAGCTGGGCCGGCTCGACGTGGTCGTGAACAACGTCGGCGGCACGATGCCGCGCGAGTTCCTCAGGACCTCCCCGCGGTTCCTCGAGGAGGCGTTCCACTTCAACGTCTCGACGGCCCACGCGCTCACCCGCGCGGCCGTGCCGGTGATGCTCGAGACCGGCGGCGGGTCGGTCATCGGCATCTCGTCGGTGATGGGACGCATCTCCGGTCGTGGGTTCCTGGCGTACGGCGTGGCCAAGGCGGCGCTCGCGCACTGGACCCGGCTGGCCGCCGCCGACCTCGCGCCGCACATCCGCGTCAACGCGATCGCCGTCGGCTCGGTCGCGACCTCCGCGCTGCAGATCGTCATGGACGACGAGAGCCTGCGCAGCCAGGCGGAGGCGAACACGCCGCTGAAGAAGATCGGCGACCCCGACGAGATCGCCGCGATCGTGCTGACGCTCGCGTCGCGCGCCGGTGGCTTCATGACCGGCAAGGTCGTCCAGGTGGACGGCGGCACCGACGTCCCCACCCTCGACATGGGCTTCGCCGACCTCCCGGCTGCCGACGTGGAGGTCTCGCCGTGATCCGCACCGTCGCCTGGAGCACCGGCAACGTCGGCCGGCACGCCATCGCCGGCATCGACGCCCACCCGGAGCTGGACCTGGTCGGGCTGTGGGTCAGCAACCCGGACAAGGTCGGCCAGGACGCCGGCCGGCTCGCCGGGCTGGACCGCGACCTCGGCGTGCTCGCGACGGGCAGCGTCGACGAGATCCTCGCGCTGGCACCCGATGTCGTCGTGCACTCCGCGATGGCCGACCACCGGCTCTTCGAGGCCCTTGCCGACCTCGAGCGGCTGCTGCGCGCCGGCATCGACGTCGTGTCCAGCGGACCGGTCTTCCTGCAGTACCCCTCGGGTGACGCCGAGGCGATGGCCGAGGGCGTGCGCAAGGCAGCGGCCGACGGCGGTGCCTCGCTCTTCGTCAACGGCATCGACCCGGGCTTCGCCAACGACACGCTCGCCCTCGCGGTGACCGGGATCAGCGAGCGCATCGAGCAGGTGCGCTGCATGGAGATCTGCAACTACGCGACCTACGACCAGGCGATGATCGTCTTCGACGTGATGGGCCTCGGCCGCTCGATGGACGACGTCCCGATGCTGCTGCAGCCGGGCATCCTCACGATGGCGTGGGGCAGCGTCGTGCAGCAGCTCGCGGCCGGGCTGGGCGTCGAGCTCGACGCCGTCGAGGAGTGGTACGAGCGGGTGCCCGCGCCCGAGGCGTTCGACATCGACAGCGGGCGCGTCGAGGCGGGCACCGTCGCAGGGCTCCGCTTCGAGGTGCGCGGCATGCGCAACGGCAAGGCGGTCTGCGTGCTCGAGCACGTCACCCGGCTGCGCGACGACATCGCGCCGGACTGGCCGCAGCCGGCCGGGCACAGCTGCTACCGGGTCGTCGTCACCGGCGAGCCGAACTACACCCTCGACCTGCAGCTGCTCGGCACCGACGGCGACCACAACACCGCCGGTCTCAAGGCGACCGCGATGCGGCTCGTCAACGCGATCCCGGCGGTCGTCGCCGCGCCGCCCGGCCTGGTCACCGCGCTGGATCTGCCGCTGATCACCGGCCGCGGGCTGGTCGTCGGCTAGTGGAGAAGCTCGACTACCTGCTCTGGGAGAGCGCCTCCGGGCTGCTGGACGCCGACCTGCCGGGCGCCCGGTCGGTGACGGTCCAGCTGGCGGACGACGATTTGCCCTCGACGCTGCTCATGGGATCCGGGTCGTCGCTGGCAGCGCTCGTCCAGGTCTGGGTCGCGTCGTACGACGACCGTGCCGGCATCGAGGACGCGCTGCGCGCGGTGTCGCCGCGGGTGGACGGCTACCTCGTCACCGAGTCCGAGCCGCAGCCGGACGACCCCTCCCGCGACCTGCTCTCGCACGTGACGTGGTTCCCGAAGCCGGAGCGGCTGACGGAGGAGGAGTTCCTGCGGGGCTGGCACCAGGTGCACACGCCGCACAGCGCCGAGCTGCACCCGCTGCGCGCGTCGTACGTCCGGGACACCGTCGTGCGCACGCTGACCCCGGGGTCACCGCCGGTGCGCGCGGTCGTCGTCGAGCGGTTCCAGGCGGCGGACTACGCCGACCCGCGCCGGCTGTTCGGGTCGAGGGCCGCGCTGGACCAGAACATGACCGACCTGCCGGGCTACGCCGACCTGGAGGCCATCAGCTGCCGCCCGATGCGCCAGGTCGTCCTGCGCTGATCAGCCCGCGCCGTCGTCCTGCTCGTCGGGGGAACGCGGTGGGGCGAGGCGGCTCGCGCCCCACAGGCAGGCCAGCGTCAGCAGCGCGCAGCCGGCGAGGAAGACCAGCCAGACCAGAGCGGAGCTCATGCCGGCCAGGTTAGGGCTGCGGTGCCGCCGGCGACGACGAGCCCGGCCGACCACCCCGGTGCCCGCCCACCGAGCGGCGGCAGCAGCACGCTGACCTCGTGGCCGCTGCGGGCCAGCAGCCAGGAGACGAGCGAGTTGGAGTTCCACATGTCGCCGGTGCCGAGCTCGTCCCGGCCCCAGGTGGCGCACGGGACGTCGGGCGCGAGCGCCCTTCCGCTCGCGCGCACGACGCGACCACCCGCTCCGGCTCCCAGCGGGATCCAGAGCAGGTCGATGCCCGCCGCCGAGCTGTCCGGGGGCAGCTGGGGGATGCGCGTGACCACGCCTCATCCTCTCCGGCCGCCACCGGACCGGACAGAGCCGAAGGTCACTCCTCCGGCACGACCACCTCGCGCCGGCGCAGCGTCTCGACGAAGCGCTCCACGGCCCGCACCACGTGCGCGGACCTGATGGAGGGGAAGACGTCGAAGGCGTGCTGCGTGCCGGGCAGCTCGAGATAGGCCACCGGCGCGTCGGACACAGCGCGCAGCCGCTCGACGAACAGCCGCGCCTCCTCCACCGGCACGAGCGTGTCGTTGCGGCCGTGGATGACGAAGAACGGCGGTGCGTCCGCGCGGACGTGGGACAGCGGTGACGCCTCGCGGAACCGCTCGCGGTCGCGGG
>SCTD01000232.1 GCA_004299215.1 Frankiales bacterium
GCCGTGCGTCTCCAGCAGCTCGCGCAGGGTGCGCACGGCGTCGAGCTCGGTGACGTCGGCTTCGCGCTCCGGCTGCGCCGCGAGCCCGAGCTGGCGACCGCGCTCGACGAGTGGTTCGAGGCGGCGCCCCGACCGCCCGCGCACGAGATGCCCGAGAGCGACTGGCTCGCCTTCGAGCAGGACAAGCACTCCCAGCTCCTCACCTCCGGACGACAGGACACCGCATGACCACCGCCACGACTCAGGACTTCAAGGTCGCCGACCTCTCGCTCGCCGAGTACGGCCGCAACGAGATCCGGCTGGCCGAGCACGAGATGCCCGGCCTGATGGCCATGCGCGAGCAGTTCGGCCAGAGCAAGCCGCTCGCCGGCGCGCGCATCATCGGCTCGCTGCACATGACCGTGCAGACCGCCGTCCTCATCGAGACCCTCGTCGAGCTCGGCGCGCAGGTCCGCTGGGTCAGCTGCAACATCTTCTCCACCCAGGACCACGCGGCCGCGGCCGTCGCCGTCGGCCCGAAGGGGACCGTCGAGGACCCGCAGGGCGTGCCCGTCTTCGCCTGGAAGGGCGAGACCCTCGAGGAGTACTGGTGGTGCACCGAGCAGGCCGTGAACTGGCCCGGTGGCGAGGGCGCGAACATGATCCTCGACGACGGCGGTGACGTCACCCTGCTCATCCACAAGGGCGTCGAGTTCGAGAAGGCCGGCGTCGTGCCGCCCACCTCGGACGACCACAGCGACGAGTACAAGGTCATCCTCGACACCCTGCGCCGCTCGCTGGCCGAGGACCCGACCCGCTTCACGAGGATCGCCGAGCAGATCAAGGGCGTCACCGAGGAGACCACCACCGGCGTCATGCGGCTCTACGAGTTCGCCAAGGCCGGCACGCTGCTCTTCCCGGCGATCAACGTCAACGACTCGGTCACCAAGAGCAAGTTCGACAACCTCTACGGCTGCCGCCACTCGCTCGTCGACGGCATCAACCGCGCCACCGACGTCATGCTCGCCGGCAAGACCGCCGTCGTCTGCGGCTTCGGCGACGTCGGCAAGGGCTCGGCCGAGTCGCTGCGGGCCCAGGGCGCCCGCGTCATCGTCACCGAGATCGACCCGATCTGCGCGCTGCAGGCCGCCATGCAGGGCTACCAGGTGCTCACCCTCGAGGACGTCGTCGAGGTCGCCGACGTCTTCATCACCACGACCGGCAACAAGGACATCATCACGGCCGAGCACATGGCCCGGATGAAGCACCAGGCGATCGTCGGCAACATCGGCCACTTCGACAACGAGATCGACATGGCCGGCCTGGCGAAGCTGCCCGGCGTGCGTCGCAACACCATCAAGCCGCAGGTCGACGAGTGGGTCCGCGAGGACGGCCGCTCCATCATCGTGCTGTCCGAGGGCCGCCTGCTGAACCTCGGCAACGCGACGGGCCACCCGTCGTTCGTGATGAGCAACAGCTTCACCAACCAGGTGCTCGCGCAGATCGAGCTGTTCACCAAGCTCGACCAGTACCCGCTGGGCGTCTACGTGCTCCCCAAGCACCTCGACGAGAAGGTCGCCCGGCTGCACCTCGACGCGCTCGGCGTCAAGCTCACCAAGCTCACCAAGGAGCAGGCGGAGTACATCGGCGTCGACGTCGAGGGCCCCTACAAGGCCGACCACTACCGCTACTAGCCCGACCCCGCACCACCCCGGCTCCATCCCGCGGTCGTTGGGGCAGGAGGTTGCCGGCGTACGACGAACGCTTCCCGGCATGCGCGTCCGGATCGGGCTGGTCCTGCTGGGGCTGCTCGCTGCGCTGGCCGTCCCGGCCGCCGCTGCGCCCAGGGAGGCGCCGCAAGGGGAGCGGCAGCACGGGACGTTCAGCGCCCCGGGGCTGCCGACGCGGTCGTACGCGCTCTACGTACCGGGCTCGGTCGCGGCCAGGCCGAAGAAGCCGGTCCCGCTGCTGGTCTACCTGCACGGCTGCAACCAGACCGCCGACGACGCGGCGACCGGCACGCGGCTGGAGGAGCTCGCGGAGGAGCGCCGCTTCCTGGTGCTCTTCCCGGAGCAGACCAAGGCCGAGAACAGCAGCTACCCCGTGGCGGACGGCAACGGGACGCAGTGCTGGAACTGGTACCACCCCCACCACCAGGTACGCGGGACCGGTGAGCCCGGCACCATCGCCGCGATGACGCGCGACGTCATGAGCCGCTTCCGCGTCGACCCCGACCGGGTCTGGGTGGCCGGCATCTCGGCCGGCGGCGCGATGACGTCGGTCATGGCGGCGACCTACCCCGACCTCTACGCGGCGGCCGCACCGATCGCGGGCTGCGCCTTCCGCAGCTGCTCCGACGCCGACGGGACGGCGGCGTACGCCGCGATGGGTCCGCAGGCGCGGGTCGTCCCGACGCTGATCGTCCAGTCCGACACCGACGTGGTGGACAACGTCGTGATGGGAGGCGTCTCGGCGCTGCGGCAGGCGGTGTCCACCAACGACCTCGCCGACGACGGGCAGGACAACGGGTCGGTGCCGGACGCGCCGACGGCCACCGAGCAGCACGCCGCGGTGCAGGGCACGCCCCCGGGCGACCCGTGCGTGGGCAACAAACGGCTGCCCTGCGCGGGCGGGGTGCTCGGGCTCGCGAGCTATCCGTACACCGTGGCGGAGTTCGGCCCGACGGTGACCGCGGTGGTGCTGCACGGCGCGAACCACGCGTGGACCGGTGGGAACCCGGAGGGGTCCTTCGTCGACCCGGTCGGGCCCAGCATGGCCCACCTGGTGCTGGACTTCTTCGCCGCGCACCCGTGATTGGGGATCTCACAAAGCAACCCAGGGATTCTCCCGGTCTGACGGGAGGAGTCCTGGCTGCCGGTGACGAAACTCACAGGTCGTGAGGACACCACTGCGCAGACGCGCGACCGCGGTCGGACTGGCCCTGCTGCTCGGAGGGGTCGCTGCCTGCAGCAGCGCTCCGCTGCCGAGCGACGAGCTGGCACAGGGAGGCGAGCTGCCGTCCGGCGCCGTCGTCGACCCCGACACCGGTCAGGTGGTGGACGCCGAGACCGGTGAGGTCGTCGACCCGGTCACCGGAGAGCCGGTGCAGCAGCCGGGTGCGGCTGCGCCCGGGGCCCCGGCTGCAGGCCCCGCAGCCCCCGGCTCGACGCCCGCCGCGCAGGCACCGGGCGGAGCCCCCGGGAAGGCGCCTGCCGCGGGAGGTCCTGCGAAGGCCCGCAGCACCCTGTTCACCGCCGCCGAGGAGACCATCGGCATCACGGACACCCAGATCACGCTCTGCGCGCACGCCGCCCTGACCTACGGCGCGGCCTTCAACACCAGCGACGCCGACCTCAACGTCTTCTGGAGCGCCGTCAACGACGCCGGCGGGGTCTACGGCCGCAAGGTCGTCGTGTCGTACGAGAACGACGACTACAAGCCGACCACCGCCGTCACCGCGGCTCGCGCGTGCAAGGCCAAGAACATCTTCATGCTGCTGGGCGGCATCGGCTTCGACCAGATCCCGGCCGTACGCAACTGGGCCGAGGACAACCGGATGCTCTACATGCACCACACCGCGACGGTGAAGGGCACCGCCGGCAAGCGGTTCTCGTTCGCCCCCCTCCCGACCGTCGAGCGCACCGGCGAGGCCTTCGGCCAGCTCTACGTCTCGAAGTACAAGGGCAAGAAGGTGGGCATCATCAAGCGCGACGGCGAGAACTGGGAGCCGGGCGTCGAGGCGTTCAAGGCGTTCCTCGCCAGGAGCGGCGCGCCGAAGCCCGTCGCCGAGGCGGCCGTCCCGCAGAACAAGGGCGACTACACCCAGGACATCCTCAAGATGCGCAACGCCGGCGCGGAGGTGGTCTGGGTCTGGGAGAACGCCCTGGGCGCGACGCAGATCGTCAAGCAGATCAAGGCGCAGAACTACAAGCCGAACATGATGCTCTTCCCGTTCAACCTCACCTCGCAGACGCTCGACGGCGACGCGATGGACCCGGTGCTCGACGGCGTCGCGATGTTCACGGCCTACAGCCAGGGCGACTACAGCCTGATGTCGTCGGCGTAGCCGGCGAACGAGCCGCTGTAGTCG
>SCTD01000233.1 GCA_004299215.1 Frankiales bacterium
ACCGCGCCGCGAGCCAGCCGGCGCAGCTCGAAGCGGCCGTCGCCCACGCCTTCCGCGGCGAGGTCCGCACCGAAGGAGACGGCGAGGGAGCCGACGAGCAGCAGCAGCCCGACCAGCGTCGCGCTGACCTCCGTCTCCGCCGGCTGCAGCAGCGCCCCGCCGACGACGAAGGGCAGAGCGACCAGGGCGGCGACGCGCGGTCGGCCGAGGGCGAGCGCCAGTCCGGCGGAGGTCTCGCCGAGCAGCGCGACCGTGACGAGCAGCAGGAACCGCCAGCCGGGGTCGAAGGCGACGGGCGGCTGGCCGAGGCCGCCGCCACGGAGCGCCTCGACGACCAGGGCAGGGAGGGACGCGCCCCCGTCGGTGAACGGCACGACGAGCAGCGCGCCGACGACGGCGGCGACGGCAGCACCGGAGTACTGCACCAGCGACGGGTTGCGCACGCGGGTCGAGAGCAGCACCGCACCGACGCCGATGACGGCGCCGAGCACGCCGACGCCCCGCGCGGTCCAGCCGTCGAAGACGCTGCCCGCCACCCAGCCGAAGGCGAGCGTCGCGAGCAGCGCGGAGACGCAGGTGAGCAGCGGCGGGCCGGTCTGGGGCGTGACGTCCTCGACGACCTCGGCCTCCACGGTGGCCGTGCTCATCGCGCACCCGCCACGACGTGCGCGAAGGTCGCCGCGAGGCTGGCCCCGGGCTTGACCTCGACCACGCTGCAGCCCAGGCCTGCCGCGCGGTGCACCATCGCGGGGTCGGTGTCCTCCCACAGCACGAGCACCAGCACCACCGAGGTGCCGCGCGACATCAGCAGCGAGAGACGGCGGGCGGCCTCCTTGTCCAGGTGCGGGGTGACGACGACGTTGTGCGTGCTGCGCTGCGGGTCGAGGAAGAGCCGGTCGACCACGTCCGCGAGGGAGGCCCGCTCGGGCTGCACGGCGGCGAGCGCGTCGAGCAGCGGGATGCGGCTGCGGCTGCCGCGCAGGCCCCTCGCGAGCGGGCCGCTTCCGCCCTCGACCGCGACGGAGAAGCCGTCGGCGAGGTGCTTCACACCGAGGGACGCGGCGACCTGCACGGCGCGCTCGAAGGTCTCGCTCGGGTCGCCCGGTGCGTGCTGCGCGCGGTCGGTGTCGAGCACGATCCGCACCCGGTCCGTGATGCCCTGCTCGGACTCGCGCACCAGGTAGCGGCCGCTCCCGTCGGCGGTGCCGCCGGTGCGCGCGGTGGCCAACCAGTTGATGCGCCGCGGGTCGTCGCCGATGACGTAGTCGCGCATCCCGTAGAACTCGAAGCCGCTCGGCCACGGCCGGGACTGCGGCGGGCGCACCGGCGGGTCCTCCCACTCCCGGCTCGTGACGCGGTCGCTCACCCCCTCGGTCGACGGGTGCACGATGACGGTCTCGGCCGGAGCGAGCTCGACCCGCTTGCGGGTCAGGCCGAACGGGTCGCTCCACTCCGCGAGCAGCGGCCCGACGGCGTAGACGCCGCGCCGTCGCGCGGTGAAGCGGTAGCCGTGCTGCACCGTCTGCCCCGACGGCAGGAGGGGTACGGGGACGCGCACCGGAGTGCCCAGCGCGTCCGGCAGCGACTCCTCGAGCACGACGGTCGCGAGGCGGCGCCTCGCGGTCACGCTGATCTCGACGTCGACCACCTGCGACTCGCGCACCCGGGTGGGGAGCGTGGATCGGTGCGCGTCGACCGACAGCCGCCGGCGGGCGAGCAGCCGGGAGAGCCCGACGACGGCGAGGGCACCGTAGACGAGCAGGAAGACCGGGCGGCTCTCCAGCGCCCGGCCGAGGACGAGACCGGGGACCGCCAGCGCCGCGACGGCGACGCCGGCAGGGGTGAGCCCCAGCCGCCGCTCCGCCGTCGCCAGCACGTCCATCGGGGTCAGGCGCTCTTCAGGCCGAGCGGCGGCTTGACGGCGGTGAGCAGGCGGTCGACGACGCCGTCGACGGTCTCGTCGCGCAGCAGCGCGTCCGGGGTGAGCAGCAGCCGGTGGCCGAAGACCGGCGGGACGAGCAGGCGCACGTCGTCGGGGAGCACGTCGTCACGGCCCTGCGAGGCGGCGACCACCCGGGCCGCGCGCATCAGCGCGAGGGCTGCACGGCTGCTCGCCCCCATCTGCAGCGCGGCGTCGTGACGGGTCGCCTGGCAGAGGTCGACGATGTAGCGGGCGACGGGCTCCCCCACCTCGACCTGCGCGGCCCAGTCCATCATCGAGACCAGCTCCTCGGTCGACACGACCGCGCCGATCCGGTCGATCGCGTCGCCGAGCCGGTGCGTCATGAGCACCTCGACCTCTGCGTCCGGGTTCGCGTAGCCGAGCGACAGCTTGAACAGGAACCGGTCGAGCTGGGCCTCCGGCAGCGGGAAGGTCCCGGCGAGCTCGATCGGGTTCTCCGTGGCGAGTACGAAGAACGGCGTCGGCAGCGGATGGGTGACACCGTCCACGGTGACGTTCCGCTCGGCCATCGCCTCGAGCAGTGCCGACTGCGTCTTCGGTGTCGCGCGGTTGATCTCGTCGGCGAGGAAGATGTTCGCGAAGACCGGCCCGGGGCGGAAGACGAAGTCGCCGGTCTTGCGGTCGAGCACCGGCGATCCGGTGATGTCGGCCGGCAGCAGGTCGGGAGTGCACTGGATGCGCGACGTCGTGGCGGAGACCGTCGCGGACAGGGCGCGGGCCAGCATCGTCTTGCCGGTGCCGGGGTAGTCCTCGAAGAGCAGGTGGCCGTTGGCGAGCATCGCGGTGAGCGACAGGCGCACGACGTCGTCCTTGCCCTTGAGCACCGTGCCGACGTTGTCGACCATCCGCTCGAAGAGCTCGCCGAAGCCGGCTCCGGTCAGCCGGATCGGGCTGCGGGTCGCAGCGCGCTTCCTGGGGGGCACGTCAGGTCCTCTCGTCGGGGTCTTCGAGAACTGCTGCCAGCGCGGCCATCCGGCCGGAGCGCTGCACCACGTCGTCGGACGCGGCGAGGTAGGAGGCGAGCACGCGCGGGTCGGAGCGGACCTCGGCGGGAGTGCCGGTGACGAGCACCGCACCGCCCTCCATCGCGACCATCCGGTCGGACAGGGAGGTGACCAGCGGCAGGTCGTGCTCGATGACGAGCATGCCGCAGCCGGTCTCCCTGACCACGCGCGCGAGCAGCGGGCCCAGCGCCTCGGTCTCGGCCTGGGCGAGACCCGACGACGGCTCGTCGAGCAGCAGCAGCGAGGGCTCGCTGGCCAGGATGCACGCGACGTCGACCGCGCGGCGGCTGCCGGTGGACAGCTCCGCCAGGGTCGCGTCGGCGTACGCCTCCAGGCCGAGCAGGTCGACCAGTCGGTCGACCCGGCGGGAGAGCCGTCGCTCGGATGCGCGCACCTGCGGGGCCCACACGGCGGCGAGCAGCGGGTTGCGCACGGCACGCCGCTCGAGGGCGACCGCGATGCACTCCCGCACGGTCAGCGCCGGGAAGAGCCGGGCGCTCTGGAAGGAGCGACCGAGGCCGGCGCGTGCGCGCGCGTCGGGGGTGGCGCCGGTGACGTCCACGCCGGCGAGCAGCACGCTGCCGCGGTCCGGCGTCGTGAAGCCGCTGACCAGGTCGAACAGGGTGGTCTTGCCGGCGCCGTTCGGGCCGATGA
>SCTD01000234.1 GCA_004299215.1 Frankiales bacterium
GGATCGAGGTCGGCGCGTACCTCCCCGGCATCGATGGCGTCCTGCACGAGGGCGGACAGCCGGTGGTCGAGCTCGCGCCGGCGGGCGAGCGCGTCCCGCTCGGTGGCGGTGTTGCCGCGCACGCGGAGCAGCAGCGTGACGTACGGAAGCAGCTCGACCAGGACCTCGGCGCTCCGCCGCAGCACGTGCTCCAGGCGGGTCGCCGCGCCGCCGGTCGTGCTGGCCGGCTCCTCGAGCACGGCGAAGAGCGCGTCGACCGCGCGGGTGAGCGCGAGCCGCAGCAGCGCCTCCTTGCCGGGGACGTGGTGGTAGACCGCGGACTTCGTCATGCCGGTCGCTCCGGCGATGTCCTCCATCGACGTCGCGTCGTAGCCGCGGGTGTTGAACTCCGCCACGACGAGGTCGAGCAGCTCCTCCTGAGTGAAGCGCGGCGGCCGTCCGCGTCGGGGGCCGGCTTGACGGTCAGGGCGCATGTCGGGAACAATACTGAACGATCGTTCTGCAATCCAGGAGGAGCCAGCCGTGGACGCGCTCGAGCAGCAGTTCCAGGACACGGTCGACGGCGACGGGCGCATCGAGCCGCGCGACTGGATGCCGGAGGGCTACCGCGCGACGCTCATCCGGCAGATCGCCCAGCACGCCCACTCCGAGATCATCGGGATGCAGCCCGAGGGCAACTGGATCACCCGCGCCCCGTCGCTGCGCCGCAAGGCGATCCTGGTCGCGAAGGTGCAGGACGAGGCCGGCCACGGGCTCTACCTCTACGGCGCCGCGGAGACCCTGGGCGCCGACCGCGACGAGCTGCTCGACCTGCTGCACGCCGGGAAGCAGAAGTACTCCACGATCTTCAACTACCCGACGGTCTCGTGGGCGGACGTGGCGGCGATCGGCTGGCTCGTCGACGGCGCCGCGATCATGAACCAGGTCCCGCTGACGCGGTGCTCGTACGGCCCCTACGCCCGCGCGATGATCCGGGTCTGCAAGGAGGAGTCCTTCCACCAGCGGCAGGGCTTCGAGGCGCTGACGGTCCTCGCGAACGGCTCCCCGGCTCAGCGGCGGATGGCGCAGGACGCGCTGAACCGGTGGTGGTGGCCGTCGCTCATGATGTTCGGCCCGTCGGACGACAACAGCCCGAACAGCGCGCGGTCGATGGCCTGGGGCATCAAGCGCTTCAGCAACGACGAGCTGCGCCAGCGGTTCGTCGACGCGACCGTCCCGCAGGCCGAGTGGCTCGGGCTGACCGTGCCGGACCCCGACCTGCGCTACGACGAGGAGACCGGCCACTACGTCTTCGGCGAGATCGACTGGACCGAGTTCTTCGAGGTCATGAAGGGCAACGGCCCGTGCAACCGCCAGCGGCTCGCCACGCGTGTCGCGGCCCACGAGGAGGGGGCGTGGGTGCGCGAGGCGGCAGCGGCCTACGCCGCGAAGCACAGCGCTCGCGAGGTGGCCGCATGAGCACCTCGCAGCCGCCGAAGACCTCCAGCGGCTCGCCGCTGTGGGAGGTGTTCGTGCGCAGCAAGCGCGGCCTGTCCCACACGCACGCCGGGTCGCTGCACGCGCCCGATGCGCACATGGCGCTCCGGAACGCGCGCGACCTGTTCACCCGCCGGCAGGAGGGCGTGTCCATCTGGGTGGTGCGCGCGACCGACGTCGTCGCCAGCAGCCCGGACGAGAAGGACCCGTTCTTCGACCCGGCCGGCGACAAGGTCTACCGGCACCCGACGTTCTACGACGTCCCGGACGAGGTGCAGCACATCTGATGGCCGTCCAGGACCTCGACGTCGCGGCGTACTGCCTGCGGCTCGGCGACGACGCCCTCGTGCTCGCTCAGCGGCTGTGCGAGTGGGCAGCGCGCTCTCCGCAGCTGGAGGAGGAC
Organism: Frankiales bacterium; assembly: GCA_004299215.1. GTDB lineage: Bacteria > Actinomycetota > Actinomycetes > Mycobacteriales > SCTD01 > SCTD01. The sequence goes on from SCTD01000234.1 coordinate 1,880, forward strand.
GTCGCGCTGATGAACCTCGCGCTCGACCTGCTCGGCCAGTCCCGTTCGCTGCTGACGCTCGCGGGTGAGCGGGAGGGCGCCGGCCGGGACGAGGACGACCTGGCGTTCCTGCGCGACGAGCCGGACTTCGTGAACGCCCAGCTGATGGAGCTCGACAACGGCGACTTCGGCCGCACGATGGCCCGCCAGCTGCTGGTGTCGGCCTGGTCGCTGCCGCTCTGGGACGCGCTGGTCACGTCGACCGACCCCGACCTCGCGGCGATCGCCGGGAAGGCCGTGAAGGAGGTCGCCTACCACCTCGACCACGCCCGGTCGTGGGTCGTGCGGCTCGGCGACGGCACCGAGGAGTCGCACCGCCGGATGCAGGCCGGTCTCGACGAGGTGTGGCCGTACTCCTTCGAGCTGTTCGAGAGCGACGACCTGCTGCAGCGACTGGTGGAGCGCGGCGTCGCGGCGGATCCTGCTGCGCTGCAGCCGATCTGGCTCGCGACCGTGTCGGAGGTGGTCGCGGAGGCGACGCTCTCCCTGCCCGAGACCGACTGGCGGCCCGCCGGTGGGCGGCGCGGCACGCACACCGAGGCGTTCGGCTACCTGCTCGCCGAGCTGCAGCACCTGCACCGGTCGCACCCCGGGGTGTCGTGGTGACCACCGTCGAGCAGGTGCGCGAGGTGCTCGCCTCGGTGCACGACCCGGAGATCCCGGTGCTGACCATCGACGACCTCGGCGTGCTGCGGGACGTCGCGGTCGACGGGACCCACGTGACGGTGACCATCACGCCGACCTACTCCGGCTGCCCGGCGATGGACGAGATCCGCGCCGACATCGTGACCGCCCTGGCCGCAGCCGGTCTCGACGACGCCGAGGTGCGGACCGAGCTCGCGCCGGCGTGGACCACGGACTGGATGAGCGAGGACGGCCGGCGCAAGCTGCGGGAGTACGGCATCGCGCCCCCGGGCGAGCTGCTGCTCCAGATCGGCCGCCGCCCGGAGATCTCCTGCCCGCAGTGCGGGTCGAGCGACACCGAGGAGATGGCGCGCTTCGCCTCGACCTCGTGCAAGTCCATGTGGCGGTGCCGTGCCTGCCGCGAGCCCTTCGACCACTTCAAGGCGCACTGAGCTGATGACCGCTGCTGCAGCCGAGGACCTCGGCTTCGTCCCCCTGCGCGTCGCCGCCGTCGACCCGCTCACCTCCGACAGCGCCGCGATCACCTTCGAGCTGCCGGAGGAGCTGCAGGCCCGCTTCGCCTTCCGACCGGGGCAGCACCTCACCCTCCGCCGGGTGGCCGACGGGCAGGACCTGCGGCGGACGTACTCCGTCTGCACCAGCGCGGCCGGCGGCCCGCTCCGCGTCGCGGTGAAGCGGCTGGAGGGCGGGGTGTTCTCGACGTGGGTGCTCGACGCGCTCCGGCCCGGCGACGTGCTCGAGGTGCTGCCGCCCGCAGGGCGCTTCGGCCCGGCGGTCGACCCGGCGCGGGCACGGAAGTACGGCCTGGTCGCTGCCGGCAGCGGGATCACGCCGGTGCTGTCGATCGCCTGGACGGTGCTCGACGTCGAGCCCGAGTCGGAGGTCGTGCTCGTCTACGGCAACCGCACCAGCGGCGACGTGATGTTCCTCGAGGAGCTGGCTGACCTCAAGGACCGCTTCCCGGACAGGCTGCAGGTGCTGCACGTGCTGTCGCGCGAGGAGCAGGAGTCCGAGCTGCTGTCCGGCCGGATCGACCGCGCGCGGTTGCAGCGGCTGCTCGACACGCTGCTCACCGACGTCGACGAGTGGTACCTCTGCGGTCCGTTCGGGATGGTGACCGACGGGCGGCAGACGCTGCTGGACGCCGGGGTCGACCCGTCCGCCGTCCACGTCGAGCTCTTCCACGCCGACGCGCCGCCGCCCCGGGTGCGCACGGTCCCGGCGGGGTCCGCCGACACGGCAGTGGTCACCGTCGTGCTGCACGGCCGTACGACCGCGGTGTCGGTGCCCAAGGACGGCGGCTCGGTGCTCGACGCCGTCCTCGCGGTCCGCGCCGACGCCCCGTTCGCGTGCAAGGGCGGCGTCTGCGGGACCTGCCGCGCGCGCTGCGTGAGCGGCTCCGTGGAGATGGACGTCAACTACGCCCTCGAGCCGGACGAGCTCGCCGCGGGGGTCGTCCTCACCTGCCAGTCGCACCCCACGAGCGACGAGGTCCGGCTCGAGTTCCTCTGATCCGGTGGTCCCGTGACACGGACCGCCGCACGGAGGA
>SCTD01000704.1 GCA_004299215.1 Frankiales bacterium
GACCGCTTCTACCGGAGCCGGTACGACCTGCCGCACATGGTGGTCGCCGCCTCCGGAGCGCTGGACCACGACCTGCTGGTCGGCCTGGTGGAGCAGGCGTTCACACCGACCGGAGACGCCTCCCCGGCACCGCTGCGCGGGACCGCGAAGCCTCCGAGGTCCCACGCCCGGGTGACGCACGTGCCGCGGCGGACCGAGCAGGCCAACCTCGTCCTGGGCACCACCGCGCTGCGGCGCGACGACCCCAGGCGCTTCGCCCTGAACGTGCTGTCCACAGCGCTCGGCGGCGGCATGTCGAGCCGGCTGTTCCAGTCGGTCCGTGAGGAGCGCGGCCTGGCCTACTCCGTCTACAGCTACACCGACGCGCACTCCGACACCGGCTCCTTCGGCGTCTACGCCGGCTGCGCCCCCGGCAAGGTGGGCAAGGTGCTCGACCTGGTGCGCGACGAGCTCGAGGAGGTCGCCGAGAAGGGCGTCCTCGACGAGGAGGTGCGGCGTGCGCAGGGCAACCTCCGCGGGCAGCTCGTCCTCGGGCTGGAGGACACCGGCTCGCGGATGAGCCGGCTCGGCAAGGCCGAGCTCACCCATGCCGAGGTGCTGTCCTCCGACCAGGTGCTCGACCGCATCGCGCGGGTGACGCCGGACGACGTCCGCGAGGTCGCGCGCGACGTGCTGCGGCGCCCGCTGTCCCTGGCCGTGATCGGCCCCTACGGCAAGGCCGACCTGGAGAAGGCAGTTCGATGACGCGAGTTGCAGTGCTGGGCGCCAGGGGGCGGATGGGCTCGGAGGTCGTGCGGGCCGTCGAGGCGGCGGACGACCTGGAGCTCGCCGGGGCGTACGACGTCGGCGACGCGCTCGACCTGTCGGGTGCCGACGTGGCCGTCGACTTCACCCACCCCGACGCCGTGATGGGCAACCTGCGGGCCTGCGTCGAGGCCGGCGTGCACGCGGTCGTCGGTACGACGGGCTTCGACGAGGCGCGGCTGTCCGAGCTGCGAGACCTGCTGCAGGGCAAGGACGTCGGCATCCTCGTCGCCCCCAACTTCGGCATCGCCGCGGTGCTGATGATGCAGTTCGCCGCGCAGGCTGCGCGGTGGTTCGAGTCGGTCGAGATCGTGGAGCTGCACCACGCGCGGAAGGCCGACGCCCCCTCGGGCACGGCCCGGCGCACCGCAGAGCTGGTGGCGGCGGCGCGCCAGGGCATGGCGCCGATGCCGGACGCCACGACGACGTCGCTCGAGGGCGCTCGGGGTGCCGA
>SCTD01000235.1 GCA_004299215.1 Frankiales bacterium
TTGATCGCCAGGCCGATCTGCTGGGCCGCCCCTGTCACCGTGGCGCCGGCGCCGTCCACGACCTGCACCTGCGGCTGGTTGCTCCAGCCGATCGAGGCCAACCCGCCACCCGGCTGCCCGGAGAAGGCCAGGTAGGCGGGACCGGTGACGAGGAAGGCGCCGCTGTCCGTGGTGAGGGCGCCGAACGTCGCGCGCAGGGTGTAGCGACCGCCCTTGCTGACCTTGCATCCCGCGAACGTGGCGACGCCGGCGGACAGCGCGGCCGTCGTGGACGTGCAGGCCAGCTCGCCGAGCGGCGTTCCGGAGTCGGCCACCAGGCTCAGGGTCACGTTGCCGGTCGCGCTCACGGTCCCGTTCGCGCTGTCCTGGACGGTGACGACGGGCTGGGTGGCGAAAGCGGTACCGGGTGCGGTCTCACCGGGCGTCGACGTGAACGCGATGTGGTGCGCGACCGGCGGCTCGTCAGCGACCGTGAACGTGTCCAGCACCGGCGGGATCCCACCGGAGACCAGGACAACGCTCAAGCCGAGCACCACAGCTGTCGAGACAGGTGTCCAGCGAGCCCATGCGTGCGGCCGCCGCCCGGAGATGCGCGACGCAGACGTGCCCGGACCGGCCATGGAAGGCCCCCCCATGGCGCCACGCGGGCGCCTCCGAAGCGCGGGCTGCCTGCCGGCCACCTGTCGCACCCAGGACTAAAGCCCCGGACGTCCGCCGACGGAACATCACGGGGCGAACATGATCACAAGGAGCCATGCCAAAAGCCCCATCACGCAAGGAGGAACGGGGCCGTCCGGGTGGCTTAGCCTCGCGTCATGTCCTACGTCGCGATCAACGTCCTCACCGTCCCCGACGGCGCCGGCTCGACCCTCGAGGAGCGCTTCGCCGCCCGGCAGGGCGCTGTCGACAGCGCACCGGGCTTCGAGCACTTCGAGCTGCTGCGCCCGGTGGAGGGCACCGACTCCTATCTCGTCTACACGCGCTGGAGCACCGAGGCGGACTTCGTCGCATGGCGGGAGTCGCAGGCGTTCGGCCAGGGCCACGCGCAGGCCAGCGGCCGTCCCGAGGGGCAGCGGCCGGCGGCGAGCGGCTCGACGATCTGGGCGTTCGAGGTCGTTCAGTCCTCGTCGTCGTAGAAGGCGAGCATCGCCTTCAGCGTCGCGTCCGGGTTCTCGACCGCGGGCGAGTGCGCGGCGCCGGGCACGACCGCGTGCGCTGCGCGGAGGCGTACGGCCATCTCGCTCTGCAGCGCGGGCGTCCACGCGTCGTCCGCCTCGCCGTGCAGCACCAGCACGCGCAGCCCGGTCGCCCGCAGCTCCTCCACCCGGTCGGGCTCGCCGGTGAGGGAGTCGGCCATGCCGAGCAGCGCGCGGGCGCTGCTCGCGAGCATCCGGTCGCGCAGGAAGCCCTGCACGGAGCTGTCCAGGGCGAGCCAGCGCTGGTCGGCCGCGTTGAGCTGGTCGACCGCGTCGACGAGCGCCGACATCCCCTGCTCGAGCAGCGGGCGCATCAGCGGCAGCACGTCGACCCGCGGCCCGGTCAGCCCGGCCGGCCCGGAGCCCATCAGCACCAGCGAGCGGAACGCCGCAGGCCGGGCGAGAACCGCTGCCCGGGAGACCAGTCCGCCGAAGCTGTGGCCCACCAGGTGCACGGGCCCGCCGCCGAGGCCGTCCACCACCGCCAGCAGGTCGCGGCCGAGCGCGGTCGTCGTGTAGTCGCCGAGGTCGTGCGTGCCGGGCGACTGGAACTGGCCGCGCTGGTCGACCGCGACGGCGCGGTGCCCGGCGTCGGCGAGCGGCTCCAGCAGCAGCCGGAAGTCCTCCTTGCTGCCGGTGAAGCCCGGCACCAGCAGGACCGTCGAGCGGGCGGGCCCGTCCGGCTCGCAGACCAGGGCGGCGATCCGGGTGCGCGGGGCGTCGAAGCGCTCGAGCCGCACGTCGTGGTGCGCGGCGAGCGGGTGCAGGTCGTCCACCGCCTCAGGCTAGGGCGAGCGCCTGCACGACGTAGACCACCCCGATCGCGGTGACGACCCAGCGGGTCGCCGTCGTGAACGACGCGTCGGTCATCCGGTCCAGCAGGCGGCTGCCGAGCAGCGTGCCGAGCATCGACAGCGGCACCGCCGCGACGACGACCAGCCACGGGATGCCC
>SCTD01000236.1 GCA_004299215.1 Frankiales bacterium
CCCTGCTCGCGAGCCAGCGGTGAGCGCCCTCCAGCTGTCGGGCGCGATCCCCCTGCAGCGCAGGCTGATCGACCTCGGACAGGCGCTCCGGCCGCCCGCGCCGGCGTCGGATGGGGTGGCCGCGATGTTCGAGGCGGAGCTCCGGCTGGGTCTCGAGGCCGCGGACGAGAACCGGGCGTACGACGCGGCCCGCGCGCTGCACCGCCGCACCGGCGACCTGGCCCGCTGCCACCGGGCCGTCGCGAGGGTGCTGGCCGGCGTCGGCGCCGCATGGGCCGCGGGCGAGTGCTCCATCGCGCAGGAGCACCGCGTGTCGTCAACCGCGGCCGCCGTGCTGCATCGGCTCCGGCCGGCCTCGCCGCCGGCCGACGCGCCGCGGGTGGTGCTCGCCGTGCCACCCGGTGAGCGGCACCAGCTCTCGCTCAAGAGCCTGGCCCAGCTGCTGCGCGACGCCGGGCACGCCGCCGACGTCGTCGGCGACCTGCCGGCGGACGAGCTCGCCGAGGTCGCGCGCGGTGCGGCTGCGGTCGTGCTCAGCGTGCACGTCCGCAGCGCCGCCACCGCCGGACTCGTGGCGGCGGTGCGCCGCGCTCATCCCGCCTGCCTGATCGTCGTCGGCGGACCGGCCGCGTCGCCGGGGCTGCACGCCGACCTGGTCACCAGCGACGTCACGGTGCTGCTGTCGGCCCTCGATCGACGCGGCTGCCCGCTCAGCGAGCGCGAGCTGGAGGCGCTGTCGTGCGTCGCCGACGGCCTCACCAACGTCGAGGCCGCGGAGGCGCTCGGCGTTGCCCCCGGGACCGTGAAGAGCCACCTGGACCACGTCTTCGTCAAGACCGGCACGACGGGCCGGGCCGCGGCCGTGGCGCTCGCGCTGCGCCGCGGCTGGATCTGCTGAGGCGCCTGTACGGTCGAGGCAGACGTCGGGCACCGGTCCGGCGCGAGCCACGGAGGTCCGATGAGCACCACGCCGGCAGAGCCTGCCGGGTCGCTGACCTTCGACCTGCGCGGGCTGGTCTGGGGCATCGAGAGCGAGGTCGCGCAGATCACCGGGCTGTGCCGGCGGATCGACGAGCACGTGCGCGCGGTCAACCTCGCGCGGGCCGAGGCGGCGCAGCGGCTGAGCGACCTCGACGAGCTCGTCGCCGCGGCGGAGCACCCCTCTCTGCGGGCCTGGCTCGAGACGGCGGCGGCCGCTCCGCTGCCGCAGGTCAACGAGGTCTTCCCCGACCGGCTCTACACGGACTGATCGGACATAGCGGCGAACCGCCTCCGGTGAGCCGTTCGGGGACGCAGGCTGGGAGCCCCTGCCCCGGAGGTCGCCGTGCTGCTGGCCGGATCCGCCGACCTGACGGCGCACGGCGCGCACTCCGCGATCGTGGCCGCCGGGCTCTGCCTGCTCGTCGTCCTGCTGCGCCCCGCGCCCGCTGCGCCGAACGCGCTCGCGGTGGCGCGGCTGCGCCGCGCGGCCCGCTCCGGGCGCCTGGTCGAGGTCGCGACCCGGCAGGCCCTCGCGGTGCGGGAGCGGGTGCGTCCCGACCCTGCCCTGCGCGCCGCCGCGGTGGGGAGCGTGGCCGCGGCGTGGATCCACGCGCTGGTCGCCGGTGACCACCTGGCGACCTCGGCGGCGACGGGCGGGTTCTTCCTGGTCGCCGCCCTCGCGCAGACCGCGTGGGCAGCCGCGCTCCTGCTGCGCCCGTCGTACACCGTCCTGGTCGCAGGGTGCGCCGGACACCTGGCGATGGTCGGCATCTGGCTGGCCAGCCGCACGATCGGTGCGCAGGCCGTCGGTGTCGTCGACGCGCTCGCCGTGACGTACGAGCTGCTCGCGGTCGGCGCGGCTGCGCTCGTGCTGCGCCGCCTGACGTCGGAGCCGCTGCCGCCCGACCGGCGGCGCTCCGCACCGGCGCTCGCCGTCGGAGGCACCGTCGTCCTCGTGCTCGTGGGTCTCTAGCGGTGTCGCAGACGGGAGCTGACATGTGGTGGATCACCGCCTCGGTGGCCAACGCGCTGGTCGCGGTGGCCTACCTGCTCATCGCGCTCGCGATCGTGCGACCGCTGGTGCGGGCCGGGCAGCTGCGCACCAACCGGCTCGGTGCGGCGACCGCCGCCATCTTCTTCACCTGCGCCGTCCACCACGGAGCGCACACGCTGCACATGGTGGTGCTGCCCTACCTCGGTCTCGCCGAGGGACAGGGGCTGGCGATGCGCGCGACCTACAGCTTCCCGAGCGCGACCTGGGACGTGATCTCGGCCGCGGTCGGCATCTACTACTGGACGCTGCGCAGGACCTACGGCTCGCTCATGGAGGGCGCGAAGCTCTTCGAGGACATGCAGCAGCGGGAGCGGCAGGCGCTGGAGCTCAACGACAACGTGCTGCAGGGCCTCGTCGTCGCGAAGCTCGCGCTCGACCTCGACGAGCGCGACAAGGCCTACCGCGCGGTGGAGACCGCGATCGCGTCCGCGAGCTCGATGATCACCGAGCTGCTGGGCGTGCAGGACGCCCGGTCGCGGCACAGCCTGGTGCGCGGCCGCGCCGCCGACGTGTCGCACGGTGACGGATGACCGTCACCACCGACCGGGCGATCCGGGTGCTCGTCGTCGACGACACCGCGGACCTGCGCTTCCTGCTCCGGATGGCGCTGGGCAGCGAGTCGGACATCGACGTGGTCGGCGAGGCCGGTGACGGGCGCGAGGCGGTCGAGGCGGCGCGGCGGCACCGACCCGACGTGATGCTGCTCGACCTGGCGATGCCGGTGATGGACGGGTTGGAGGCGCTGCCGCTGGTGCGGGCGGCGAGCCCGGGGACGCAGGTCGTGATCCTGTCGGGCTTCGAGGCGACGTCGATGGCTGCGTCGGCGTCGGCGGCGGGAGCGGCGGCGTACGTCCAGAAGGGCGCGGCGCCGGACGTCATCATCGGCTGCGTGCGCAGGGTGGCGCGCCCGGACTCGCCGTTGCCGGTGCAGCGCGCTACTCCGCCTCCCCGGGTACCGGACGACGACGACGAGCGCGAGGTGACGCGCCTGCGCGCGGCCATCCGCTCCACGGCGCACGAGCTGCGCAACCCGGTGGCGGCGCTGCTGGGCGCGGCGCAGACGCTGAGCACCAAGTCCGACCGGCTCCCCGTGCAGACGCGCACCGACCTGCTCGCGGCGATCGACCGGCAGGCGCGCGTGCTGGACCGGTTGACGGCGGACCTGCTCGCCGCCTCCCGGGCCGAGCTCGGCGTGCTCGAGGTGGAGCCGGAACGGGTGCTGCTGCTGCCGGTGCTGGGTGCGGCCGCGGCCACGTCGTCGTCCGTCTCCGTCGACTGCCCGCCCGAGCTCGTGGTCGACGTCGACCCGGTCCGGCTCGACCAGATGATCGGGAACCTGCTGACCAACGCGCAGAAGTACGGCGCCGCACCGATCTGGCTGACCGCGACCGCGCAGGGCGACCTCGTCGCGGTCGAGGTCAGCGACCGCGGGCCGGGAGTGCCCGCGGACTTCCAGCCGATGCTGTTCCAGCAGTACGCCCGGGCGCGTGGGACGCGTCGCGCGGGCACCGGCATCGGTCTCTACCTCGTACGCACCATCGCCGAGCAGCACGGTGGCTCGGCGTGGTTCCGGCCGCATCCGAAGGGCGGCGCGGTCTTCGGGTTCTCCGTGCCCCGAGGCCGAGACCCCGAGGACGCCGAACGGCCGGCACCCCGTCCGGGTGCCGGCCGCTCGATGACGCTGGGCTAGCCGCCGTAGATGCGGGCGGGGAACTCCTCCTCCACCTGCGGGAGCTGCGGCTGGATGGTGGTGTCGAGGAACGCGCTGAGGTTGACGTCCTCGGCGGCGGCCTGCAGGTCGTCCAGGTGCAGCAGTCGACGGGTCGCCTCGGCGCGCAGGTCGTTGAGCGCCTTCACGTGCTGGTCGATCTGGCCGGACAGACCGGTGATCGCCGTGACCTCGTCCTCGATGCCGGTGACCAGGCCGCGCAGCGCGGTCGCGAGAGCGGTGCTCGCCGTGGTGCTGCTCGACGCGGCGCGCGGCGTGCGGCTCGCTCCGGAACGGCTGGTCGCCTTGCGGGCCGGGGCCTTGCGGGCCGGGGCCTTGCGTCGGCTGGTGCTCTTGCTACGGCTGCCGGCCTTCTTGGCCGGCGCGGGGGCCGTCTCGGTGGTCGCGTCGCTCACATTTCCTCCATCGTCGTCGCCGGCTGCGGGGGTGGCGCACCCGGATGTCAGGAAGATCCTGGCACGTTCGCGCGTCGGCATGTCGACGTGCCGCCGGAAAGGGCGCGCGCGACGGCGTCCCGGTCCGTCCGTTCCTCACCCGCGGACGAGTCAGCGGCGGCGCGGCCCGTAGTTCTTGTCCAGGATGGCGAGCGCGATCAGCACGAAGGTCGCGGCCCGGAGCAGGTAGACCCAGGTGCGGTACTCCGACGTCTCGTCGAGCGCGACGAGGAGGACGCGGTTGACGGCGAAGACGGCGAACGCCGCGGCGAACACCGCGAACAGCCGGTCCCCGGTGCTCCTCCAGTACTTCAGGAAGAACAGGGCGACGCCGAGCGACGCGAGCATCGTGGCGCCGTCGAGGAAGTTGCTCACCTCGACTCCCAGATCAACCCGAACAGCAGCACGCTGACCGCAGCCAGACCGGTCGCGCCGCGGAGCACCGACAGGTCGACGTCCTGCAGGATGCTGCGGTCGATCACGAGGATGACGTTGTTGAGGGCCAGGCCGACGAAGCAGAGCGCGCTCCACAGCAGCAGCCGCACCCGCCCGGCCAGGTAGCTGCGGACAAGCAGCACCGCGCACGCCGTGCTGGTGATGGCGCACAGCGCGTAGACCAGCGACGGGCCGCTCACGAGTCGCGGTCCCTGCGGAAGAGGAAGGCGTCCGAGAAGCGCTGCGCCGGGTCCTCCTTGGACGTGTAGACGTGACGCGTCAAGGTCACCCTCCTTCGCGCGTAGCAGTCGGCGACCTGGTCGAGTGTCGCGCGCAACGTGCCGTCCGCGGGTGCGAATCGATAGCCCTCCCCGACCGACTCGAGCAGGCCCCGTCCGACCAGCGCGTCCAGCCAGGGCTGGATCGACTTGGCCGGCAGGTAGGACTCCCGCGCCAGGCCGTCCAGGGTCACCGGCTCGCCGTCGGCGGCGCGGACGAGCAGCAGCACCTCGAGCTGCGCCACCGAGAAGATCTGCTCGTCCAGGAACGCGACGACGGCCGGGGGCAGCGGGTCGGGTGCGGTCATGGCGCGGACAACCGTAGACGCAGTCGTGCAGGTGACCTGGGTCCGGCGGGCTCTGTTGCAGGACCGTCACGGACCCGACGCACGACCTCCGAAGATGCCCTGGTGCAGATCGGCGTCGCGCTGGTGCGGCACGGGCTGGCAGACGCTGCACAGCCGCCCGCCGTAGCAGGTCGTGCACGGTGACCGCTCGCCGTTGCGCGCCACCAGCGTGCCGAGTCCCTGACACACCCAGCAGGTGCTGCGCCCCATGCATCCGAGGCAGTCGGAGGCCCGCTCCGAGGCGAGCAGAACCAGAGCCATGCTGGCTGCTTCGGCTGCCTCCCGGCAACGGCGTTGCTCCGGTTGCAGCAATCTCGATCGGAACCGACCGGAGCGACCTACCGTGGGCAGGGTGCGCCTGGCCGTTCCGATCGTCGCGGTGAACGTCGCCCTGCTCGCGTGCGGCGTGCTGGCGGCGGAGGCCGTGCGCGCACCCGACGTCGGTGGTGCGGCGGCGGTGGTGGGCCCGAGAGCTGCGCCCGCGGCGAGCGCGGCCGCGAGGCCGTCGGCGGTCGCGTCGCCGCCACTGACATCGACATCGACGCCGACATCGACATCGACGCAGCCGCCGACACCGGCGCAGACGCCGTCGCCGGTGGCCGCGCCGCGCGCGGTGGTGCGGACCGGCTTCGCGGCGTACGCCCAGGCCGGTCCGGTGACGCTGCACTACCCCGCCGACCTCGTCGAGGTGGTGGGGCTGCACGAGTCCGGTCACGACGGGGCGCAGCCGCAGCAGCCGGTCGGCACGGTGGCACCCATCGGCGCGCTGGACTCGCGGTCCCGCGGGACCGACCGGCAGGGCGCCGCGGACGTGGTCGTGGACCCGCGCGGGCAGGTGCGTTCACCGGTGACCGGCACCGTCGTCCGGGCCGGCAGCTACACCCTCTACTGCGACCACACCGACGACTACCTCGTGGTCGAGCCGGACGCGCGTCCGGGGTGGGAGGTCAAGCTGCTGCACTTCGAGGGCCTGTCGGTGCGTAAGGGTGACCGGGTGCGCGCGGGCGTGACCGTGGTGGGTGCGCGCGCTCGCCAGCTGCCGTTCACCTCGCAGGTCGACAGGCACACGGTCGCGCCGCACTGGCCGCACCTCCACGTCGAGGTCGTCGACCCGAGCGTGCCGGACCGGCCGTCGGGCCGCAGCTGCGACTGACTCGGTCGCTGACCAGGGCGCCGGCACCGGACGGCGGCGGTGACCGCCTCCACGACCCACCGGCCTGCGACGGGGTGAGCAGGCGATCAGCGGGCTTCCGCTCCGGCCCCGGGACGTGAGGCGAAGGTCCCCGACGGCCGGTGCTTCCGGCCCCTGCAGGAATGGCTGTCCTGCGGGAGACTCGGGTCATGACCACGACAGAGGTGCGCTCGTCCGCGGTCGAGGTGCCCGCCCGGCGGCCGATCGCCTGGGGCCCGCTGCTCGCCGGCGTCCTGGTGGTGCTGGCGCTGGGTGGCGGCCTGCTGCTCGGCCGCGGGATGACCTCCGGCGTCGAGCGGGTCGACTCACCCGTCGACGTCGGCTTCGCACAGGACATGAAGATCCACCACGCGCAGGCCGTCGAGATGAGCGCGATCGTGCACGAGCGCTCGACGGACCCGGCGATCACCTACCTCGCCCTCGACATCATGACCACGCAGCAGGCGCAGATCGGCATGATGAGCGGCTGGCTCGACCTGTGGCGGCAGACCCAGACCTCGACGCGACCGGTGATGTCGTGGATGGGGCACGACGGTCCGATGGAGGGCATGGCGTCCGACGACGAGATCGCGGCGCTGAACACCCTTCCCGTGGAGCAGATGGAGGAGCAGTTCCTCCGGCTGATGATCCGGCACCACGCCGGTGCGCTGCCGATGGCTGCCTTCGTGGTGGAGCGCGGCGAGAGCCCCGAGCTGGTCGGGCTGGCCCGCGGCATGGAGCAGGGACAGGCGGCCGAGATCGACCTGATGCAGTCGATGCTCATGGAGCGCGGCTGGGAGATGGAGCCGGGCGTCGGCCACAGCAGCCACTGAGCCGCCGGGTCGTCCCCGCCCTGGGAGGAACAGCGTGCACCTCGGGGTCCGAACTCGCGACCGCTCCCTTGGGCGGCCCGGTCCGGGCGAGGTGCACGTACCTCCTCCCCGCGGTGAGCCATCCTGTGAGGCATGCGGTTCTACGCGGAGGTCCTGCTCGCACTCGTCGTCTCGGGGGTGGGCGTCGTCGCGGCGCTGCTCGGCGAGACCGACGACGCACCAGGACTGGTGGGCGTCGGCTGCCTGCTCGTCGCGGGAGCCGTGCTGCTGGGGGTGCGGGCCGGACGCCGCAGCCGGGACGACGAGCGGGGAGTGGCATGACGGACGGGTTCTCGGCCGCGGAGCGCGCGGCGATGAAGGAGCGTGCCGCAGAGCTGCGCGCGGAGGGCAAGAAGGGCGCCAAGAAGGTCGACGGCCTGCAGGCGGTCCTCGAGCGGATCGCCTCCATGACGTCCGAGGACCGGGCGCTCGCCGAGCGGGTCCACGTGACCGTGACCGCCGCGGCGCCCGGCCTGACACCCAAGACCTGGTACGGCATGCCGGCCTACGCGAACGACGCGGGCAAGGTCGTCGTCTTCTTCAAGGATGCCGGCAAGTTTCAGGGCCGGTACGCCACCCTCGGCTTCGAGGACGCAGCCGCCCTCGACGACGGCGACATGTGGCCGACGTCGTACGCCCTGACGGGGTGGAGCGCGGCGATCGAGGAGGCAGTCACCGAGCTCGTGCGGCGGGCGGTCTCCTAGGCACCAGGTGCGGCTCGGGCCCGCTCCGCCAGCCGGTATGCTCTCCCGGGTCGTCCTCGGGCGGCATGCGCCCGTAGCTCAACGGATAGAGCACTTGACTACGGATCAAGAGGTTAGGGGTTCGAATCCCTTCGGGCGCACCCCGCATCGCCGCAGGTCAGCCGCGTCGCCAGCTCGTGCGGCGGCGCTGACTGAACATCGCTATCCCTACAACGATCCCTACAACAGCGCGCACGCTGCAGGGATGACCGTCCGTGGCGCAGGCACTCTCCGGCAACGTCGACCCGGCAGCTGGGAGGTCCGGGTCAGCGTCGGACCGGACCCGGTGAGCGGCCGGGCCGTGCAACGGTCGACCACCGTGCGCGGCGATCTCGCGGAGGCCGAGCGCGCCCGGGCGCCGCTGGCCGCGCACGCCAGCCAGGTCCGCGCGCAGCGGCAACCGCCGCTGCGGACGGTCGCCGAGCTGCTCGAGGTGTGGCTCGCGGCCGAGCACGACTGGAAGCCGGCGACCTGGCAGAACTACCGGCTCGCTGTTCGCCGGCTGACCGCAGATCCTGTCTGCCGCCGACTGCCGGACCGGCTCAGCCCCCCGGTGCTCCGCAGTGCGATGCGCGCCTGGCAGCAGCAGGGCGTCCCGCTCAGCACGATCGCGTTGCATGTCCGGACGCTGAAGGCGGCGCTCGGGTGGGCGTTCGACGAACGGCTCATCGCCAGCCCGCCGCTGCAGGGCATGCTCGGCCCGAGCCCGTGCGCGCCGCGCCGTGACGTGCCGCTCGAGGTCGTCCGGGAGCTGCTCACCGCCGCCGCGCGCGACGTCGTCCATGCGGCAGCACGGCCGGTGTCGGTGCACCACGACCGGCAGCTGCACACCGCCGAGCAGGTCCAGCTGCTGCGACTGGCCGCCGACACCGGCGCCCGCCGCGGAGAGCTCGACGCCCTCCAGGCCGGCGACCTGCATGGTCGGGTTCTGCACATCGACCGGGGAGTGTCCGCCGAGGTCGTCACCACCACCAAGACCGGCCGCAGCCGCCGCATCACCCTCGGCGCCGACACCGTCCAACTGTGGCATCGAACCCATGGCACCTGGCAAGACCGACTGCCCGCCGACCAGCCGCTCGGGCCGTGGCTGTTCTCCCCGCGTCCCGACCATCAGCAACGACTGCTGTCCGGAACCCTCGGCCACTGGTTCACCGCGTTCGTCCGACGGCACGACCATCCCGACGTCTGCCTCCACCGGCTCCGGCACACCGTCGCGACCGTCCTGGTCGCAGACGGCAAGCTCCTGCAAGCCCAACAACGCCTCGGGCACGCCGAAGCCTCCACCACCCTGCGGCAGTACTGCCACGCCCTACCGCTGCACGACCAAGACGTGGCCGACCAGCTCAACGCCCTGCTCCAACACCCGCCACCGCCTGAGTAGACGATCGCTCATGCCGAGAAGCGTGCGCCACGCCATTTGATCCGGGAGCGCTCAGTCCGGCTCGCTGCTCCCGGATGGTGTTGTCGCATTCTGGCTCCTTCGGCGTGCTGTCGCGACAACCCGATCCGGGA